>NZ_JAUBOV010000074.1:0-23680 GCF_036700405.1 Microcoleus sp. T3_D1 | reverse complement strand
AACGGGTTCTAACTTCGCTTGAGCCGGGTCTTCTTCTTCCCCTTCAGTACGCTGGATGGGTTCCAACTTCGCTTGAGTAGGGTCTTCCTCTTCCCCTTCCTGACGCTGAACGGGTTCTAACTTCGCTTGAGTAGGGTCTTCCTCTTCCCCTTCCTGACGCTGAACGGGTTCTAACTTCGCTTGAGCCGGGTCTTCTTCTTCCCCTTCAGTACGCTGGATGGGTTCCAACTTCGCTTGAGCCGGGTCTTCCTCTTCCCCTTCAGTACGCTGGACGGGTTCCAACTTCGCTTGAGCAGGTTCTTCTTCTTCCCCTTCAGTACGCTGGATGGGTTCGAGTTTACCCTGCATGGGTTCTTCCTCAATTTCTTGGCGTTGGACTGGTGGCTGTGCTACATTACCAGAGCGATCGCCTTTGAAAAACTTAGCTTGTACTCTCGGTCTTAACTCCCCTGCTGTACCTGCAAAAATTGGCATTTCGGCAAAATTAAAACTCTGTTTTTCCTGCTGCTGTTCAGTTTGTGTGTCTTCTGTTGCAGCTATCTGGGGTGAGCCGAGGGAGTTTTCCATCGGACGGACGGGACTGAGAGATTTAGCTTGAACAGGTGTCTCTGTTAGTGGAGCTAAATCATGATGGTCTTGTTTTCTCAGTCGCGTCTTCATAGTGACAATCTCCAGTTATTTAAGCCTGTAGGTATTCTGCGAATCTCAGGAATATCAACATTTAGAGCCTAACTTTAATTAAACCATAAAGTTGTTACCGCTAAGATTAAACTTTTGTCTAATTTTGCTCGGATTCTGGAAAACGGGCGATCGCTAATTAATAGTCAGAGCATAACTTGATCTTCAGTTTCAATACTGATGATCGCCTCTTCCGGCGAAATATCACTATCAAGTATTTGGATAATTCCGGGTAAATATTTATCTACATTAAACAGATTACTATATACTAATTCCTCAATGATAGGAACACCTAAATTACTGCTATTAACATTATTAGTGCTAGTTTTATAGCGAATTTCCCCATCACTGAAATCAAATTCAAAATTACCAATAATCATGCCGTAATTGGCTCTCGTTATATACTCAGCTACCGCTTGATGCTTTGGCTGTGGTGCTTTTATGGGAAGGACAGAATAAAATACAAATTGTTGCTGCGCTTCTCTAGCTTGAGCGTAACATTCCCACTGACCGTTTTCACCCTCGAAGTAGAAGTGCAAAATTGGCTGATCGGGGGTTTGGCTAACTGTCCAGTTTTGACTTTGAAAAAAGTGGACAGCTACCTCAAAAATGGTGTGAGCAGAATTTGGCTGAAAAGCGATCGCAGGTTCGCTCAACTGTTCGGCTGGTAATTCAACAGTATTCTCAGCAAGAGCGTTCTCAAGGTACTCTGTTAGTTGCGATCGCAACGATTGGGTAAAAACATCAGCGATCGCATTAACCAATTGTTCTTTAGGCGCTTCATCCTGAGAGAACAGCGACGGGGCGATAGTAAACAGAGTTTCTATTAACTGCGTTGTCGCCTGGGCTACCTGTGGATTAGCCTCACTGTAGTTTGGATCGGTGCTAAGGTGACGGGCAACCGCATCTTTCGAGAAGTTCGCGATCGCGCCCAGTAGCAATTCTTCCGCTTTTTGTTCTGAATCGTCTAAAGAAATGGCACTCCAGTCTAGATAATCCCAAAGCGTGCGGTATTTAACTTCTCCTTGTGGTTGTTGCTGCCTAATAGACAATATCAACCAGTTATCAGTCGAAAGCAGTAAATTAGTAGGTTCTTTATGGAGCAAGTTTTTCAGGTAAGCTATTGCTTCCTCAACCGTACTACTTTGTTCCTTCAGTATAGGTAGCCATTCAGGAGCAAGGATAAGTGTTAAATTAATTGGCAATTCAGCAATTAACTCTTCAGATGAGATAATTCCAAAAGTATCCGAATCGTACCGAAAAAGCCCTTGCAACTGGATAGATTGGTAAGTGTTCCCCTCAATCTGACAAATCAGACGACATTCTGCTATTTGCCTATCCTGTTTAATGAGAACCAATCGACTGGACTTCACCACCCAAGGTTCGCCAGATGGTATATATAGAAGGAATTCTGTCGGTAGTTCCCCTTGCTGCGCGATCGCTTCTTCACACTTTTTAGTAACACTCATAGATTAAGCTTGTGATTTCAGTTTCTCAGCCACTTCCTTAACAAAGCTATTGCGTTTGTTTTTTTAGCCGCGCCTTCATCTTCACCACCTCCGTAATCTTAGTTCCCTAACCCATCGATAGCCCGCTAAAATTACGTTCAAATCAGGATTATTCCCCAATCACATATGATGCTGAGAAGGTATAAATTAGACTTTTCCAACAACCTCTAAGTCTGTGATTTCAAGCTTTCCGCTACTGTTTCAATAAAATCAGTAGTCGAACCATACACTTCCGGTTGATTAGTCATGAGTTCCAAGAGTTTTTGCATCTCTTCCGTAGTCTTTGGCCAAGAAAAACTTTGCTCCCGTGAACCAGTTTTCAGCGCCCATTTTGTCACTTTGCTAACGAAGCCTACAGGTTCCATCTCCATAAGCAACTTGAGAGATGGTTTATGTCTATTCATGCCTAAGCGGACGATTCTTTCTGCGCTTTCTCGTCTATTTTTACCACGTTTATTTGTGATAAATTTCCAAAATCCTTTCACTTTCAGGGCAACGGTTTTGATAAACTCTATAAGTTCTTTTCCTGCCTCAATAGCCATCTTAGCGGCTAAACCCCCAGGCCCAGTAAAGACAGCAACTATGGTAGACAAAAGACTTATACCTGCCGTCACTACGTCAGACCATGACATATAATATCTTCGATTAACTTTTTTATAGCCATACTCAGCATCTTGGAATAGTTGTTTATCATCTTCATCAGATTGCTGTTTCTGTTCTAGCGCCTTGATAGTGTTATCTAATGCTTGCCTACTCGTTGATGTACCTTTCAAATTAACAATTGCTAAAGCAAACTTGGCAGCAGATGTAGCAATTCCCAAATACTTGAGAACTTCTTGGATAGCTGACCAAACATCATCTAGCAAACTTGTGCTCTTGGCTGCTGTTGATACTTCATTAACACTTGTTCCCGGTAGTTCACCTCTAACACTGGCAAACAGATTTTGAAACTTCCCAGTCATACTCTTTGTAGCTTTAAGTTTTTCAGTAACGGTTTCAGGTGTAGCATCTTGAGCCACATTGAAGCCTAAACCCTTAACTACCTTCTTTGCTCCTGACATAGCATGGGTAGTCACAGAATTGCCAGTAAGTTCAGTAGTTATTGGATCAGCAATTGAATAACCACCACCACCTCTATCTATTAATTTATCTAAAGCTCCCTGTGGAGCATTACCTTTTTCTTTCTGAGCATTTTTGTCTTCTTCAAGTTGTAGCCTCACTGCATCCAACTCAAATAAAGCTTCTATCTTGACACTCTCAATAGCTTGAATCCTTTCAGAGAATGCTAAATCCTTCCCAAAAAGAGGGACTTTTACTTGGGTTGTTAGAGGGGATTCCAAAGTGTGTCTAGTCATAGCAGAGCGTTTTTTAAACAACCTCTCAGGCTTTTCTTTTTCTGTCTTGTACTTATGTAACCACTTACCTGATATTGTGAGGATTTCTTCTAATAACTGCTCTTGCTTTTTATAATTTTTGTCATCGTTTGGTATTTTGTTATATTCTTGAATTTTCAGTTCAAGTTTCTCACTTTTATTTTTTACTTTCCACCAAGAACTAGCAGTGGTATAGTCTTCAATTGAAGTAAGATCCTGACTCTTTAGTTGAACTGTGCTTTTTTGGCGTTGCTGCACATCACCTAACTTATGAACATTTTGCTTTTGTTCGGATAAATTATTATTAGTAGATGTGCTTTTTTTTAAAGATATATCATTTTTGGCAGCAAATAATTGACTTTTAACTAATCCTTGTTCTTGTGAACTAGCACCCGCCACCTGTGCCTGCTCCCCCCTTGCAGCTTTTGCACCTAATACATCAGCTTCTGTTTCTAACCCAGAATCGGCATTAATCGGAATACCTTTCTTTTGTGGTGCAGCAACTCTTCCCGCTCTTTGCTGCACAACGTGGGTCAGTTCATGCCCAAGTAATTCTTGCCCTGATTGGGTATCGGGTTGATATTTCCCTGGTTGAAAGTGAATATTTTCCCCTTGGGTATAGGCTATAGCATTAATGGCTTTAGCTTGTGGCCCTTCGTGAATGCGAACGCCCGAAAAGTCCGCCCCAAAAGCCCCCTCCATTTTCTGCTGCACAGGTTCAGGCATCAGCTTTCCACCCCCACTCGGAGCAAGGTTAATCTTGGCTTGTATTGGCTTAACCTTTTGGCTTGATTCTCCTTTAGCTTGAGCCGGGTCTTCCTCTTCCCCTTCCTGACGCTGAACGGGTTCCAACTTCGCTTGAGCCGGGTCTTCTTCTTCCCCTTCCTGACGCTGGACCGGTTCCAACTTCGCTTGAGCCGGGTCTTCCTCTTCCCCTTCCTGACGCTGAACGGGTTCCAACTTCGCTTGAGCGGGTTCTTCTTCTTCTCCTTCCTGACGCTGAACGGGTTCCAACTTCGCTTGAGCCGGGTCTTCTTCTTCCCCTTCCTGACGCTGAACCGGTTCCAACTTCGCTTGAGCGGGTTCTTCTTCTTCTCCTTCCTGACGCTGAACGGGTTCCAACTTCGCTTGAGCCGGGTCTTCCTCTTCCCCTTCCTGACGCTGAACCGGTTCTAACTTCGCTTGGGCGGGTTCTTCCTGCTCCTCAGCGTTCCTTTGCACAGGTTGTTGCTGCCCTACCTGAGTTGCCGTAACTCCCTGTAACCCAGCAGCTTGTCCTCCCTGCTTGTCTCTGGCGAGACTCACAGTAAACTTACGCTGAAGCGGGAGCGTTGTGGCGGTCGCTTCCGCTGCAAAAATCGGCACTTCCCCAAAGTTAAAGCCCTTATCCTTTCCTTGTTCTTCTTGCGAAATGCTCTGGGCTGTCTCTGACTTGCTAAAGGGGCTGTTGAGCGATCGCGCCTCCGGCAACAACTTCGCCTGCACCGCAGTCGGCATCAATGGAGTTACATCATTATGATTATGCTGTTGTTTCTTCAGCCGTGCCTTCATCTTAACCGCCTCCCTGCTATTAGCTCCTTGACCAGTCCATCTTCCGCAGTTGCCGCACCTTCGCAGCTCAGATAGAGCTTATCCTACGCTAATAATATTTAACCAAAAACTGCTGAAGGAAAAGATTAGACTTTTGTCTAATCTTAAGATCAAACAATCAGCGTCATATAAATTTATATAACTTCATCTTTCTGGTGGCTAAAAAACCCAGACAAAAAAATAACTTATGAATCAGGATTTGCAATATAGGCAATTTCCCGCACCCACCGCTGCCGTTCCGCGTGGTCTAAATTGAGAATCTCCTCCCGCGACCAATGGAAATGAAAAGCAATAAAGGCTACCTCCCGATATAACTCCTCCTGGGGGTAGCCTAGAACTCCCCCATTGCAGAAAGAGTCCCTTCTGGGGGGTTAATTAAGTTGTAAACATCCAGTAAATATTGCCAGTCATTCAGAAATAACCCTTCTAAATCTTCAGGAGTAAACGCAGATAAATCCCCCAAACGTAAAATCACCCGCGACAGCATCACCAGAGTGCCATAAGCAGGATTGTCTAAACTGGGGGGGTCACGTTGCAGGTAAAGTTCATCTTTACCTGTAGCAAGGCGCATCTCTCCATCTTGGTGCAAGGTTCCTTCGCTGTCGAGCAATCCCAGCGGCAGCGAGAAACTAAAAGTCGTGTAAGAATTGCGATCTGGAAACATAGCAACTTTAAACCAGGGGCATAGAAGTGGGAGTATCAGCAGAGGTAACTCGATTGGCAGCTTGTTCCTCTTCTAACCCATTAATATGCCGATAAAACTTTTGCAGGTAACTCAAGTCGCTAGCAAAGAGATTCTCAATCACTATCGGCGAAATATCTTCCAGCGCCCCCAACCGGCTAATCACGCGAGATAAAATAATCACCGTTGCATAAGCTGGATTCGCTTGCACTCTGGGGTCGCGCATCGGTACAATTTCATCGATCGCCCTTGAGAGCCGCATAATTCCCTTGCGGTGCAAATTACCCTGTTCGTCAAGGTATCCTTTCGGAAGGGTAAACTCAAACTCAGTTTGTATCATTAGAGAATCCGCACAAAAGTTTCTACGGCTAATTCTAGCTCCTCAAAAGCCAGATCCGAACCAGAGACAACACTATCGGCAATACTGTAGCCAACTGGCCAAGCGCCTTCAAAGGCAAACCGAGCGCCTTCTTCACCGTTCTGGCGGTAAATGACTAAACGACCATTGCGTAATTGATCGGCCCAGTTACCTGACTGCACCTCCTCTATCCAGTTCCACAAAGTCATGGAAGAACTCAAACCCCGCCGTAAATTAATGTTATTCACTTTTTCATTCCCTGGCATTTTCGTGCGGATGACTCGTCCCCGCGTCGCGTTGCCCCAATTTTGAGGAAAAACTTCAGCTAATTCAATGACATTCTGGGTATATTTAAACCCTTTACACTCCATAAAATAACCATCTATTGGCTCAATACTTCCATCCAAGTTTAAGCCTACATAAAACCGGGATACTGTCAGTATTTCTGCTAAGTTTTCTTTTAAGTGTTCCTGATTAATTGTCATCTTGGTTTGAATATTTGGAAACTTAAACAGGCTTGATACGTGAGACAATCTAAAACCTATTTTCTGCCTAACCCCTGAAGAAAGGGGTTAGACCAAGTTCTATTTTTCAGAGGTTTGGGAAATCTCTAAGCAGATTACATTTTGCTTGCTCCCACCGGAACCCGAATCATTCCTGCATGAGCAATCTCAATGGTTTCTTTAAAGATATCAGCACTGTCAGCTTTCACCTGAGTGGTTTTATATTTAGCAGGAATAGCATCCCGAAGATTCCACCGTGCTCCTTCAGAACCATTTTGTTTGTAGAAGATCAAGGAAGCTTCATAACGCCGACTCATTGTCTCCCGACCGCCGCCGCCCATTGCTTTCGGGTGTGAATCCACATACCATTGTAAAAGGATATCGTTGTCAGCAGCCGTAACAAACTCTAAGGTCATATTTTGATAGCTGACTGTGGCTGGAGTGGTCTGTGTATCAGTCATCAATCCCTTGCGGGTTCCTATCGGCTTACCCTCCGAAGCAGGATCGATCGTAATTGACAGTCCGCTGGCTTTAGAAATTAGTAATTGCGTATTGTTATTAATTTCTAAGTAAAAGCGAGAAACCGTCAGGTACTCCATGAGGCTTCTATCAGTTCCCATTGCGGTCATTTTAACTCATCCTCCCTATCAATGTTCTCTCAATAATTCTTAGGCGCTGCCAAAAGTAAGGGATCTACCGCTCACCGATTTTACTTTATTGATGCCTTCAGCTACGAGTTCATAGGTTTCTACTGCTAAGTCTTGACCTGTAACATCTGCATCAGCAACGGAGTATTTCTTCGGCCAAGCTCGCTCCAAGTTCCAGCGCATTATTTCCCGACCATTGGGATCGTAAACAACAACCGAGCCATTTTTGCGATTATTTGACCAGTTCCCTTTACCCCCCTCGCTTGGTGGCAAGCATTCTTGGAACCAGTTGTACATTTGAGCACTAGCGCTTCGCGGGTCATCGCACAGGTAAACTTCAACCGTCATAGCGGGGTTAGAATCGTAGCCGCCAGAGGTAGTTTGCCGATCGTGAATTCCCCCTTTGGTTGAACCGATTGGCTTGGCATTTCCCGTGACTTTACCTTCGTATGAAATCTGAGCCATGCTCTTAATTTGAGCTTGAGTAATGCCGTCAAACTCCACGTAAAAGCGAGACGCAACAGTTGTAATGACTCCTACCATATTTCCCTTCCTTTCTCAGATTTTTAGTAGTTGATTCCCTCAAACGAGAACAGGACTTACGCAACCACTTGCTTATCAGCAGAGCAACCACGGGGGAATTGCCCTACAAAACACCATATATATCAGTTATGCGTAAGTCCTAGAGAAGACAGAGGTTCCGAGTTTTTGAGGCAACTACAGGAGAAGTACTCCTACAGGGCAAAACTTAATTTATTAAGATTGCTTAACCGAGTTTCCTTACTTCCTGCCCTCTACTTTCTCGCGTTAACCAAAGGGGCCGCCGGACTCCTCATTTTCATTGCCTGTAATCTGGCTGATTCGGAAAATCACAAATTCAGCAGGGCGGACAGGAGCGACACCAACTTCAACGTACAATCGACCCTGGAGCATTGTTTGCGGGGTATTGATATCCTCATCGCACTTGACATAATAAGCTTGACCGGGGTTGCTTCCTGCCAGAGCTCCTTCCCGCCACAGGGAGTCAAGGAAATTGCTGAGAGTGCGCTTGACCCGCTGCCAGAGGTCTTCGTCGTTGGGTTCAAATACCACCCACTGCGTCCCCTCTTCAATCGATTTCCCGATGTAACTCATCAAGCGGCGGACGTTGATATAGCGCCACTGGATATCATCCAGTTCGACGAGGGTGCGAGCCCCCCAAAGGCGAAGGCCTCGGTTAGGGAAACTGCGGATGCAGTTAATCCCTAGGGGATTGAGGTACTCTTGTTCCCGGAAGTTGCAGTCATAGCTCAGCCCGATGACACCGCGAGGCACTTCGTTAGCAGGAGCTTTGTGAACACCCCTGGTTTCATCGACTCGTGACCAAATGCCGGCTGCGTATCCGCAAGGCGGGACGGCAATGGGGCGACCTCCGTTGCGGGGGTTCGGAACCCTGATCCAAGGGTAGTAGAGAGCGCCAAATGGAGAACGGCGGTTAAATTCTTCAGTTAACCACCGACCCACATCTTGCGGCCTGACGCGATCTGGAGGGGCGTCGAGGATAACCATACGGTTCGGCGGGTTGGGGATGTCGCCTGCTGCGGCTCCTTCGCACAGGCTGAGCATCATGTCCATAATGCCGTGAACTTGGTCTAGGTTCATCAAGCCTGCTTCGTAAACTTTCATCAAGTCCGGGCAAGCAACGATGGTCACGTCGTCAATCTCGAACAAGCCGCGCACGCCGCTGCGGTCATCCTGTGTACCTTCTACATACTGGCTGAAGCGTTCTGGCTGTACTTGCACCGGAGGCGGGCTAACTTCAAACAGCCCGTTGCTGGGACGCCGCGCCAAGGGGGTACCCGTGAGAGAGATGTCTGTAGCCCGAAGGTAGCGGGACTCCCCAAAGGCAGTCACGACATAATCTGTCACTTCGGGGGCAGCTTCGGGGTTCATGGTCAGGTGTTCGTACCGCTCTAGCTCTTCCCCGCCTTGGGTAATGACAATAGTGAAGTATTCCCCTGTATTGGCAGGGATGACGGTGACAGCCTCGGAGCTTGCCTCTGGGCTGCCGTCTGAGTCTGTGTCCGAGCTTGGGGCCGGGGCTGGGGCTGGGGGTTTGGGTTCCCCATCCATAATCCTTACCCGAATTGCTCGTTCGGAAGATGGTAGGAGTGCCTCGCTGCTGCTGGTTGGGGCGATCGCTCTCTCTTGAGCTAAGGAAAACCGCAGCGCAGGGCGCTTGGCGCGGTTCAAAACCTTTGTACCTACCGTATTTGGGTCCGGCGCTGCAGAACCGGGCAACCGAGTCCCAATGCTCGTCACCCAACAGCGGCCGCCGCCGTTTAAAAACCACCCGTACACGGTGAAGGGAAGGTAAGCGCCGAAGTCGGTAAAGCCGTCAGAGTTGGGGCGTCCAAAATACTGGAGGTACTGGTTCCAGCTTGTCACCAACGTCGGCTTAAACATTTCGGCTCCGCCTCGGACATCTTCGGTGAAACCGAGAAATCCCCCAACGGCTGTCGGCACGCCCGCTATGGGGCGACTGCCTCTGTCAACTTCCTCTACATAAACCCCAGGGGCGAAATAGTCAAGTCTTGCCATAATTCTTTATATCCTGCAACGCTAGCCCGCAATTGCCCCAGTTTCACGCGCTTCGCTTTGCTTGATAGCGACATGACTGAAGAAGGCAAAGATTTTTCTTGAAGCTTGTTTGTCTGACTACACACAGGTTAAGGGGTAACACCGAGCAGGAGTTATAGACTTTGGTCGAAAATTCCCTCACAGAACCACTGGTGACTGGAGCTAATTAATTTATGAATAAAGTTTAAGAGTTGGTAATTTATGCCTTTAGATAGGTGCTATATTTGTTTTAACGTAATAAATGCTGAATGCTGAACAGGGGGACTCTTGTATTATGCACGGACTCATCATTAATAATTCACCATCCAAAACGAATGAAAATTATGGGGTCACTCCGCAACATTTTTCTAGCTCAACTAGCCCTCAAAATAATCAGCTTAAAATCATCCCCCTCATACTTGTAGCTCAAGAGCTTTTGTTTTTTCAAAGTTTAAAAAACTTGTTTGGCTTCTATAACATTAACCCATTATGGCAATTTAATGTAGTTGGGGAAGCAGAGACGCAACCAGAAGCAATAAAGCTAGCTGTTCAACAACAGCCAGCTTTAATTCTATTGGATATAGATTTTCATCAAGAGCGAGAGGAGGCAATTAATACTATTGTCGAGTTGAACAATTTATTTAACAAGAGAAATCAAGAGAAACTCAAAATTCTAGCGATCTCAAGTGAAAGAGACGAAAAAGTGATCTTTCTAGCCATGCAAGCAGGGGCTGTTGGCTATGTATTGAAAGAAAATTTGCCGTCCCAACTTTGCTCTGCTATGCTTACGGTACTCAGCGGTCAAGTTTATCTGTGTCCTGAAGTAGCAACTCAGTTTTTCCGGGGTTTTCACCTTTACGGACAAGCTCGTCTTACTAATGCTAAGCGCTCGCCCTCGTCGGTGACAAACTGGGATAGCCACCACCCGTACCGCTTCACCCAGCGAGAACAGGAAGTTTTAGAATTATTAGTCAAGGGGTCTTGTAATGAAGAGATTGCAAAGCGCCTTTACATTACTATAGCCACTGTCAAAGCCCACCTAACCTCGATTTTTGAAAAATTAGGCGTGAAAAACCGCAGCCAGGCAATTGTGAGATCATTGAAACTTGACCTTGTTTGAAGCAGGCTAAAAACTGATAGCTAAAAGCTCCAAGTTAGCTGCTCATAGCTAATGGGAAAGCCAGAAAAAATTTAGCAATTAGTAATTAGTCATTAAATCATCCCATTTTTAGAGCGTGTACTGCTTTACAATCAATGCCATGAGTAATTATTTAGCGATGGCGACAGTCACAGCCACATTGCAAAAAATATTGCAGCGCTCAGTCCAAATCGATGTAGAGGGCGCGCGAGTCACTACCACTCGCCCAGAAAATTCTGGAGGGACGCCAGAAACTGGAATTAGCCTTTACCTTTATCACGTTAAACGCAACACAGCTCTGGGGAACGCAGATATGCCACCGCGCCAACGAAAAGGCGAATTGGTGAAGCGAAATCAGTTGCCGATCGATTTATATTACCTCATTAGTTGTTATGGGAATGATGTGGAACTAGAACCCCAACGCTTATTAGGAAGTGTGATGCGGACGCTCGAGGACAGAGGAATCTTATCCGCTCAAATGATTCGTGAAACAGCCAGCGATCCGAGCTACCCCTTTTTGGCAAATTCTGACTTATCCGAACAAATGGAGATGATTCGGGCAGAATTCGTTCCAATTTCAACGGATGAATTATCAAAAGTTTGGTCAGTTTTTCTCCAAACGCCCTACGTCTTATCAGTTATTTATAAAATTACAGTTGTAGTGCTCGAAGGAGAAGATCCGGTGGCAATATCATTGCCAATTCGCGATCGCCGCGTCAGCGGGTGGATCTTCGGCAAACAGCCTGCAATTCACTCAGTAATATCAGCCGAAGGTCGAGATCAACCGATTTTCGCCACTAGCACGTTAGCGATTCGCGGTAAAATGCTAGCGAACGCTCTGGCCTTAATCCGAGTTTGCGGGGTTGAGGTAGCACCCCCAACTATACAAGAGACAGAAATGACTTTACCCCTGTCCTTGATCCCGATAGAAGCGATGCGAGCAGGGGTTCAGGGCTTGCAAGTGATCCACCGACAAAGAGCAGAGGAAAGAGAAACTGCAAATCGAATGCTCCAGCAGCGCGTTGAGTCGAATGTAGCGCCTTTCGTGTTGCGGCCCTGCGTGCTGGAGGTGAATTTGCTCAGTGTAGAAGGCAGTGACGACGAAGCGCGCACCGCCGAGATTGAAGTAGTAACCGACGTAATTGTGGGTTCTGGGCAGCGATCGCTCCTGATTCTCAACGAACGTACAGCCACCCACTCAGAAGCTTACCTGTTCAGCGCCCAACCCCGCAATGGCGATCGCAGCAATCTCCTATTTACCTTGCAAGGAGTGAAAGCGGGAGAATACTTGCTTAGAATTCAGGTGGACGGCGCAGAGAGTAGGCTGCAAGTCGATAGCGATGCCAATAGTCCAACGTTTGAGCAGTATATCGACCCTGCGCTCGCCATCCCTTAATCCTGTGCCATCCCCTAAATTGAAAGAAATGAGTGTTGTTTCCGTGCAAGACTGGCAAAAATTGAACCAACAGTCCCTAATGGCTGCCCTCGCCAAAGTGCGAAAAGCCCTAGAACACAAGGCTGGGCAAGCAGAGAACGGGAAACAGCCGCCGACTGCAGGTCAGGAGCAATGGGAAAGCTCAGCGCTCGAACAACTCTGCCACAGCTTTGGCTTATCGACCTTTGAACGAGATTTGCTGCTGCTGTGTGCAGGCATGGAATTGGATGCGAGTTTTGCCAGCTTGTGCGCGCTCGCCCAAGGCGAGCCTCAAAAACCTTACCCCACTTTCAGCTTAGCGCTGAGCGCCTTAGATGCGCCGCACTGGAACGCTCTCACCCCTAATGCTCCCCTGCGTCGCTGGCGACTGATTGAAGTGGGAGGGGGTGCCACCTTAACTCAAAGTCCCCTCCGCATTGACGAGCGAATTTTGCACTATCTCGCCGGAGTTCAACATCTGGACGAACGCTTGGCAGGAATGATTGAGCCTGTACGGGAGTCTAGTCAGTTAGTGCCTTCTCACCAACACCTTGCCGAACAATTGGCGCAAACACTTTCTCAGGCGGCAGGGAGTGAGAGGTTGCTAGCAGTGCTGCTGTGCGGAGAAGACCTGGCGAGCAAGCGGGCGATCGCAGCAGGAGCGTGTAAACTTTTGGGGTTGAGCTTGCATCTGGTGCTGGCAGATAATTTGCCCAGCAATGCTAACGAACTAGGGCAATTTTTGCGTTTGTGGGATCGGGAAGCGGTGTTGTGCAATAGCGCTTTAGTGTTGGATTGTGATGAAACGGATGTTGAGCGCAATGGTAGCGCGATCGCTCGCTTAATTGAGCAAATCAATAGCCCTCTAATCGTGACAGCACAAGAGCGTATCCGCCAACGCCAGCGCCCGCTGGTGAGTTTAGATGTCAGTAAGCCCACGCACTCTGAACAGTATTTGCTTTGGGAAGAAGCGCTAGGGGCCTTCGCAGCAGAGTTGCCAGAGGGGATCGATCATTGGGTGGCACAATTCAACTTAAATGCCCCTGCCATTCAAGCCACTTGTGCGAGTACCTTGGGGCAGATAGAGGTAGAGGATAATTCTCAGACCCTCAGCGATGCTTTGTGGGAAGCGTGTCGCGCCCAAGCTCGTCCCCGGATGGAAGATTTAGCCCAGCGCATTGACGCAGGCGCTAGCTGGGATGATTTGGTGTTGCCAGAGATGCAGTTTCAAACGCTACAAGCGATTATCGCCCATGTCCGACAGCGAGTTAAAGTTTATGAGCGTTGGGGGTTTGCCGGTAAAGGAGGGCGGGGCTTAGGGATTAGCGCTTTATTTGCTGGCCCTAGCGGAACGGGCAAGACAACGGCAGCGGAGGTAATTGCTAGGGAATTAAATTTAGATTTGTATCGCATTGATTTAAGTGCAGTTGTTAGTAAATATATTGGTGAAACGGAAAAGAACTTGAGGCGGGTGTTTGATGCGGCGGAAGGCGGAGGAGCAATTTTGCTGTTTGATGAAGCGGATGCTTTATTTGGCAAACGCTCGGATGTCAAAGATTCCCACGACCGCCATGCAAATATTGAAGTTAGCTATTTATTGCAACGGATGGAAGCTTATCGGGGGTTAGCAATTTTAACGACTAATTTAAAAGGAGCGCTGGACAGTGCCTTTTTGCGGCGGATTCGCTTCGTCGTGCAGTTTTCTTTTCCCGATGCAGCTCAACGAGCTGAAATTTGGCGTCGCATTTTTCCCAAAGAAACCCCCTTAGAAGGAGTGGATGTTAATAAGTTGGCGAGACTCAGCGTTGCAGGGGGAAATATTCGCAATATTGCGATGAATGCTGCTTTTTTGGCGGCCGATGCCAATGAAGCTGTGACAATGAAACATTTGTTAAGTGCTGCTCGGAGCGAGAGTACGAAAGTGGAAAAACCATTAACAGATAGTGAAGTGAAAGGATGGGTTAGCTCGTAGTCGATCGGGTAAGGCAATAGACGTCTTGCCAAAAAAAATTATGTTATAGTCAAGAGTTTTGATTTGAAGCCCCGTCAGCTAACTCATAATTGTAAATTGCGGCTGGGGGGGTGACAAAGAGGCTTAGGATATAGACCGAATAAGGGTTGCAGCCCTCAGACCTTGTTCATAAAAGCAACGTTTAGAACCCACATTCCGCACCCCCAACTGGCACTACCGGCGGATTGAGGGGGTAAAAGTGAATCATCTGAGACCTGGAGTTTAGCTAGTCAGACGGGAATCCCCACACGCTTGTCGCTTCGATTAGTGTGGGATGAGAGGCGCGTGAATCGAGGATTCCACATTTTCATGTCCTCGCCAGCATAGCGGGCGAGCAATGAAGGTGTGGATGACGAGATGAACAAATCTTTATTTGCCAACATCGTTACTTGACATAATTATTAAATTACTGCTTGACACAATATAGTTTTTTCTGGTATTTTTATTCTCAGCAAATGCGTAAAGGTCGTAGCGCAATGAAAGTAACATATCAGTATCAGTTCTATCCCAACACCATTCAAAAGTTAAGCCTAAATCATTGGTTGAGAATTTGTCGCTATTGGTACAACAGGCAGCTAGGCGCTCGATTTGATTGGTGGGAGAGTAACCGGACTGCTATAAATGCTTGCCCATTAGTTGCTAGCATCTCTACGCCCCGCGCGCAGCCTAACTACTATTCCCAAAAACAACAATTACCAGTCATCAAAAAAGACCTAGTAAAAGTCTTCCACAGTGGCGAGCTATTGGACTTCAAGCAGGTAGATTCAACTATTCTGCAAGATGTTTCTAAGCGAGTAGATAAAGCCTTTGAGCGGTTTATCGTAGGGGACAGTAAAGGCGGGCGATCGGGTAAGCCCCGATTCAAGACGCTCAGCGGATTACCGGACGATGACTTTTTCTACGGCTAATAACGACTGGATTAAGCTGGTTCGCAAGAATTGGTTTTATATCCGATTGCCGAAGTTGGGTGTCATAAAAGTTCGGATGCACCGCAGGGTCCCCGATGGATTCACCCCAAAGCAAATTAGTGTAACTAGAAAGGCTGACGGTTGGTTCATCCAGATAATGCTTGAAGACGCTTCAGTACCCCAGTTTATTCCTGATAAAGTTACCCCAAACTGGGATAACTCAATTGGATTGGATGCGGTGCTGCATGAAGATGTCTATTTAGCAACATCGTCAGGGGAAAAGCTACCTTCGTTAAAACCGCTTCGCAAAAACCAAGCTAAGTTAGACCAGATATCAAGGAAGCGGAACAAACGGAAGCGCGGTTCTAAAGCCCGACGGAAATTAGCCAAAAAAGAAGCGAGACAGCACCAAAAAATAGCGCGTTCTCGCCAAGACTTCCACTACAAAACAGCTCACAGACTTGTGAGGTCTGGAGCTAAATTCTTTTTTCATGAGGACTTAAACTTAAAAGGCTTAACGAAGCGGAATAAAGTTAAGCAAGATGATGAGGGTACTTACCTCCCAAACGGTCAATCAGCTAAATCAGGACTAAATAAGTCTTGGTTGGATGCTGCGTTTGGTCAATTTTTCAAGACGCTGGAATACATAGCCGCAAAAGCTGGGTCAGCCGTCGTGGAGCAAAAACCTGCTTATACCTCAATGGTTCTGTGCTATCGGAATGAAATTGTTTTCACCGATTGCGGTATGCGAAGCTATTGGGATGAGCAACATTCTTTAATGGTCGATCGCGATGTTAACGCCGCGATTAATTTAAAGAGACTTGGGTTGGGCATTTTCCCAAGGAGAAAACGCCGTAGCGGGAATCTTTCTCTAGTAGGAACTATAGATGATAGTACCGCGAAGGAAATTTTGCACACCCTTCATCGGGCTGCAAAGATGCCCACGCCATAGCTGTACTCAGCTTGACGTGGGAGTATGTCACACTAAACGGAACTTACCCCGCACCCTTTGAAACTTGCATTTCAAACCCCCATCAGTGGGGCGCTCGGACTTGAGCCAGGGCGCGCTACATGACTACAAGGCCAGTGAAACCTCTAGCAAATCGCTGGGGGGGGTGACAAAGAGGTCTACGAGATAGACTGTATAAGGGTTGCAGCCCGCATACCTTGTTGATAAAAGCGGCGTTTAGAAGGAGTTAACTTGCGTTTACTGTTCCACCTCCAAAGAATATTGTTCTAGATAATTAACCCACTTTTCTCCATCTAATCCAACACCAAATGTACTCCGTCTGCGATATTTTTTCTTTGGTTCTGTGCGACGAGATACATATTCTTGTACCTGCTTTTTCTTCAGTTCATTACCTTGAAATATTGCCCAAGTGTACGCCAGTGTCATGAGCCGAATCATGTTAATAAGTCGGTTCCCTTTGAGGCTTGTTTCTTCAATATCGTAGCCTCCTGTTTTACAGTCTCGGAACATTTATTCAATGCCCATCCGCTGCTTATAAGCATTGATCGCTGCTCGCAATGAGCCTAAGTCCGTGAGAATAAACCAGGCTTCTTTAACTTGATATTTCCCATAGTTCCTTTTCCACTTACAAGCAAGCTCAAACCCGGTAGTAGGTAGAAGACATCTCCAAAAACAATTAAAGCCTTTGTGTAACTAGTACAGCTCGGCGTAAGTAGACAGACTCTATTTGTGGTAGACTAACATAGTTAGTTTAGACCAGTTTCGGTAGGTGATAAAGGAGTCATATATGGCCTTATTAATGCCTAAAACATTAAAATTAAGCGATGGCGAGCGTCATCAACTTCACCAGTGGAGCAAGAGACACAACACGCCGCAACAGATCGTGCTACGAGCCCAAATCATTCTCATGGCATCTGATGGTCAAAATCATCGTGAAATAGCCCGAAGCCTAGAGATTAACCGGCAGATGGCTCGTGAAGGGGCGAAACCGATGGTTGGAGAGCGAGAGAAAAGACTTATCGATTTTGCAAAGATTACAAGATCGAGAACCTGTTGGCGCACCAGCAAAATTTAGCATGGAACAAGTAACCGAGTTATTTGCACTCGCCTGTTCCTCACCGTCGGATTATGGACGGCCAATAAGTCATTGGACGGCTATAGAACTGGCGGAGGAAATCATGAAACAAGGCATTATTGAAAGCATATCAGTCCGACATGTTGGCAGATTATTAGAAGAAGCCGAACTTAAACCACAGGCTTCGCGCTACTGGTTAACCCCCCCTGTGGATGAAGAATTTGATGCAAAAGTTAAAGATATTACAGGTTTATATCTGACTGCGATTGAACGCAGTCAAAATGGAGAACACACCATATCGGTTGATGAAATGACAGGGATTCAAGCTATTGAACGTATCGAGAAAGACTTACCAATGCGACCAGGAAAAGTTGCAAGAAGAGAGTTTGAATATATTCGTCATGGCACGCAGACATTGATAGCCAATTTAAATATTGCTACGGGTAAGATTATCGAGCCAACTTGCGGAAATTCGAGAACAGAAGCCGATTTTTTACTCAACATTCGTCACATCATTGAAACTGACCCTGATGCTCACAAATGGCATCTAATTATGGATTGTCTGAATACTCACCAATCTGAATCACTGGTGCGTTTGGTCGCCGAAAAAGAAGGCTTAGATATCGACCTCGGTATTAAGGGAAAAAGCGGCATACTTCAATCCATGAAATCCCGCGCTGTTTTTTTAAGTGACCCAACACATCAAATTGTTTTCCATTACACACCCAACCATTCTTCGTGGCTTAATCAAATAGAGATTTGGTGAGCGCATTTTGGTGCGGAAATTACTAAAAAGAGCAAGTTTCACCAGTCAGTACGATCTGAAAAATCGCATCCTCAGTTTTATTAACTACTTTAATCAAACAATGGCCAAACCTTTTAAGTGGACATATAAGGGTAAAGTCTTGGCTGTTTAATAGTCTGTGTATTTACGCCGAGCTGTACTAGATGGTCTAAATTTAGGACTTTTATGGCTTCTTGATGCTCTTTCATGGTTTTTTCCTCTTGGCTCCTAATTCGTTCATTGTATCTCAAAAAAGCCTGAAGTGATTACTGGGCAATAACTTCAGGCTTGAATTTTAAAAATTTATAACCATAAATTCTATTTAAACCCACATTCCGCACCCCAACTGTCACATGGGGTGCGGGTGGGCTGTAAATTCTGGTTCGATGGTAAGCGCGCCAGCCGAACGATACAGTATAAATGCTTAAAAATCGACCTACCAGACACAATAATTCATTTATTTTGCTGGAGTATTAAACATCGATCCTCAGCTAATTGCGACAGGCAACTTTCTTGATTTCTGTTGAGAACAAAAATACCATTGGAGCTGCCGTCAAGCTGACGAGTTCACCTACAGATGAATAGAGCAAATTTGTATGCTTAGGCTCGAAGCGATCGGGATGCCGAGAGCAAAAAAATACTCTTCAAAGTAAGTAATACTGCAAAATATCGTTGTTAATATCTGTTAATCTAGTAAATAATAACGGCGACAGGTATTTGGGAAAAATCTGAGAATCTCTAATCGCTCGTCAGTCAAATTGGAGATTTGTTTGACTGAGGATATCGTTAATAAATGAACTGCTTGAAAGCATTGAAATATCCACTGCAAGGTCGGTCGATCGGTTAATTGGCCTAATTGATTTTTCAATTTCGCCTGTGACTGGACGAGGCGGGAGCGTAAATGTCTTTGTGCTAAGGTATAAACCAACAGGCATAAACCCATAATTAAAGCCAGGGATTCTATTCTCTCACTCGATTTGAGAAACACGCTATCTGTAAAGAATGAGGGGTCTTTCAGAAAACTCAATCCTCTTTCAGCCGATTGTTGTTGTTTGTATGTACTCAGCATTTTGTCGGGTCTAATTCGTCGCTATCGAGTACATTTGTGGCTAAGATAAATCGTCCCGATTGTTGCATTTCTCTCGCTACTGCCGGGTGGTCGATTTCGATGTTAGCTTGCAGTTTATACCCGGGATTGTCTGTTTTTTTCACACTGGTGAAGCTGGTGGCATGAATGTGAGTTAGTTTGTGGTACTTAAATTTACTAGAGAGTTGTATTGCTGCCTCGATCGCATCCGGTTCACACGCAAATTTTTGCAATGATAATTGCCTGAGCTTTTGTCGAGCTTCTTGCTCTAATTTTTGTATTTCTTTCTCAATTCGACGCAAATCCGCTTGAGGGCGCACAGAGCTTTCTACTACTAACCATCTTTGTGGAATTCCCGCGTAATTGCTGTATTGTTGCGACCATCGATATCCTGGTATTTTACTCTCCAAAAATTCTGCTTCAGTTAGCTGAATTATCAGGTTTTTGGCTTGTTTTATTCCTAATGGTACTCGGCTCAACCATTTTAAGTTTTTGATGATTTCTAAATTTTTGGCTGTATATAAAGCGCTATCTGCGACAAAGAGTGAGTCGAGGTTCAGTTGCTGTTTGAATGAGGATAAAATTTGTCCGAATACTGCTGAATCTGTTTGATTACCATCGGCTGAAGAAGAAAAATAATGGTACGTCTCCATCTCCACTACAAATTAAATCTATAATGAATTGCTTTAAGTCGGGTCGGTGGTCGCGAGAGTATCCGTAAGTAATTAGGACTTACGCATTGACAAAAAGTATCATCTATGTATGCTAGACGATGCCATGACTGAATCGGTTTGCCAAAATATGCTCACGTATAACTGAAGTGAATAGATTCCTTTGGACTTCATACCAGTTACCAATTATTTTTTCAGACCGCATCAACTCCAATTTTACAAATGCTTGAAGTGAACAAAATATATGAGTCTTGATTGCCGAGGTGTCTCTCACCATAAAACGACAAATTCCACATACTTGTTTGATGGCTCTATGAAATGTTTCAATTTCCCAATGAGTATCATGAATTGTAAGAAATTCATCTCTTGTTATCTCCTGAATCTTTGACTCGTCTGGCAAATACAAAATATAGTGTCTAGATGCCTCTTTTTTAAAGCTTTTCCTAAACACTTTTATAAATCCAAATTCTTTCAAATGAGTTCTTAATCCTGACTCAGGAATGACCAGAGTGCTTACCTGGCAAGAATTATGTGGCTCATTTGAGACAGTCCTATTTTTTTGAATTCCGAATAGAAAACCCAATTTCTGGTTTTTTAGAAATTTTAAATTTTCCACTCCTGAATACCAACTATCTCCTGTTACTGTTTTTGGCTTAACTCCCCAATTTATTATTTCACTCACTATTTCTCTAAAGTAATCGTTTTTGGTTTTTCCCTCCTTTTTATCATAGATTCTGTAATTTATTGGAACTGAATTACCATTAATATCGCTGTAATATAGGGTGATTAAATTTAAACCAATAATAGTTTTATGAGCTTTCCCTGACCAAAAATAACTAATCAATTCGGCATTTTTAGGGTCGCTGTAAATCTTTTCTATGACTGTATCGTCTACACTTAGTATCCCTCCTGTCAAGTTGATTATTTTCTCTACCTGACTGAATAAGTCTTTCGGCTCATACCTTTCTCTTAACAAAAACCGATTGATAGAATCGTGAGAAACATCTCCCAATATCTCTGATAATCTGCTACATCCTCCCAGTTTGGGTTCTGACAACAATGCAGGAGGTGTAAAGGTCGGCGTTGCATTGTGCCGTAGAGGGTTTAGTTATTTTTCTCATTGTTCCATACTTAGAAAGGAGACGACAATTATTTATCAATCCACTGTTTTGTTATTTTGTCAATGCGTAAGTCCTAGTAATATGTATTGGTAATGGTGCTTCCTGATGATTCATGCTTGAAACCTGGTTCATGCTCGAATTTATTGGCAGAGCAAATAATGAGCCTGCGTCGCGATCGGCATCATATTTGTATTCCCCATGCAGGTGGAATGAGCTAGAATCGAGATGTACTGTATTTAACCCTACATCAAATTTAATTGCTGCTTCGAGGGCAATTGCTGTAAAAGTTTGACTCAATCCCGTGACATATAGCTTGTCTAATACTCTACCTAAACGATCGTCATTTAAGTGTTCTGGTTTAATTCCTTTGCCGATTAAGTGTTCAGTTGGTTTGCCTTCAAAAAAATTTGAGAATAAATATAACGGTGCGGATACTAAACCTAATCCGTTGAGAATCATGGCTTTGACAGCGTGACCGGGACTTACTATTTCGCCTGGTTGACCACCTACTAGCTGATTGATTTTTTCTACCCTGTTGTCTCCGATCGATTATCCCAGCAACTAAACCCAGGTGGTCTAGGTTTTGGACTGTTATTTCAGGATTTTTTTTTCATCGAATTGAGACGGCCGATTGGGGCGAGAGTATGTCTTTTGTACTGGCGAGTGCTGCGCCAGTTATATTTTACTTTTTCCCCCATCGTTGGACTTTCGATCGCACGCCGGAAAGAGA
Organism: Microcoleus sp. T3_D1; assembly: GCF_036700405.1. NCBI lineage: Bacteria > Bacillati > Cyanobacteriota > Cyanophyceae > Oscillatoriales > Microcoleaceae > Microcoleus > Microcoleus sp. T3_D1. Next base: position 1,834 of record NZ_JAUBOV010000074.1, on the reverse strand, counting down.
ACGGTCGGCAGTCAGCAAATTACTACTGGTATTTGATGGGGCTGGTATTTCGACTGACATTGTTTAAGCATTTGTACTTAAGCTTTTTGGTCGCCCTGAACACGACTCGCGAACCGCAGCCCACCCGCACCCCATGTGACAGTCGGGGTGCGGAATGTGGGTTTAAAGACCTGCGGAATGTGGGTTCGACAGCGATCGGGCATCCAGCGGCGTTACAAAGTAAGCCAAAAATGATTTGTAATTTCCCTCTCTTTTTGTCCCGCGAATAGCCGTATTGAGCCAGGGGACAGGTGGTTCCTTCAAAATAAGTAGAGGTGACATCGTAGAGAATTAAGCGTAAGGATTCAGGTAAAAAATAGTTCAGCAGAGAGCCAAAAAATATGGTAATGTAGTCAGATGAGCGAAAAGCCAGAGTTATCAGCAGCACTAAAATTAGAAATAGTTGACCAGTTGAGCCACCAGGAGCTGGTCAAAATTGTGCTAACCCAACAGAAGCTGATTGAAAAATTACAACAAAAGCTCGAAAAGCTCCAAGAGAGACAGCCCAGTAATAGTAAAACATCATCCAAACCACCATCGAGCGATCTGATACAGAAATCCGAGACAGCCAAAGTTGACAATTCACAAGAGTCAGAGTCAGAGTCAGAGTCCCAACCTGCATCGCAAACCAGGAGGACAGCCGGGACATATCGGTAAAAGCCGAAAAGGATTTGGGCGAGTAGATAGATATCAAATCAGCACTCCTGAGTATTGTGAGCATTGTGGTAGCCCTGAATTAAGTGATGCGATTGGTTATAGCAAGCAGCAAGTAGCGTGTAAAGCCAGCCTTACCAATTGAAGTGGTGGAATATCAACGAGTCAAATGTCAATGTAATGAATGTGGAGCAATGGTGATGGGTGCACCAGCATCAGGGATAGTTCCAGGGCAAGACTTAAGCATCGACCTACAAGCATTATTGGTATGGTTAGGTAATTATGGGCACATATCCTATGAAAAACAACAAGAGTTCCTGCGCGAACTAGGTGGAATCGAAATTGGGATAGGGACATTACAAGCAACAAACGCGCGGGTAGCTGATACTGTAAAGCCTGCCGTTGAAGAGCTATAGCAATGGGCACGCCGACAAGCCAACGTCCATGTGGATGAAACTCCGTGGTGTGTCAAGGGAGCTAGTCCCTAGGTAGCGAATAAATAGACAAAATGGTACACTTACCGACAAATATGCGGTGTACCATTTTGTTTAAACTCGCGCGTTTTTGCAAAAAAGCTGGGATTGTCAGTAAAAACACTCCAACGTTGGGACGTTTCAGGGAAGTTGCAAGCCTTGCGCACCCTGTCAGGCCATCGGTTCTACACCGAAGACGATCTGTTGATAGCCAGCGGATTGAAGCCCATAGAAGCCAACCGAAAAACGGTCGTCTACCGCCCTTGTTTCATCTAGTGGACAGAAACCAGAACTCAAAAATCAGATACTGGCAATGGAAGCTTTCTGCCCTTGTCGAGGACTAACAGTCGATGACTGGGTATCGGAAATTGGAGGCGGACTAAACTTTAAGAGAAAAAAGTTTCTAGCAATCATGCTATCAATGCTCAAAGGTGAAATATCAATAATCGTAATTGCACACAAAGACAGAATGTGCCGTTTTGCTTTTGAATTCATCCAAGAGCTTGCCACGTCGGTTGGATGCTCCCATTGTAGTCGCCAATCAGGAATCGCTGTCTCCGCAGCATGAATTAGTAGAAGATTTAATGGCAATAAGTAGTCAAACAAAATTAATTACACAAATAACTAATATGATATAATAAAAAATATCAAGGTGTGTTCAAAGAGGT
>NZ_JAUBOV010000073.1:0-40473 GCF_036700405.1 Microcoleus sp. T3_D1 | reverse complement strand
TTTAGCAGAAGACTTTAAAGATAAGGGCTGTAAGTTTGTGATAATTTTGGACAACGCTAGTTTTCATAAAAAAGCAGAGACTTTGCAGAAAATAGCGTCAGAGATGCCGAATCTAATCATAGAGTTTTTGCCAAAGTATAGCCCTGACTATAACTTAATTGAATTAGTATGGCATTCCGCCAAGGAATATGTTGCTAATAGATTATTTGAATCCATTGAAAAACTAGAAGCACTGTTACATAAACTGTTAAATGAAGGAGGACTAATTATGAAATGGAACCGAAAAATAAAAAATAAAGGTAACGCGAGTTAATGCAGTTTAGATGTCGAACAGCTTATCTTTAACAACACGAACATCTACTTGCGCTTGAGCTGCTGCATAAAACGGGTCCCAAATTACCCAAGCATCTACGTTACCTTGTTGGAAGGCAGATCTGGCATCGGCTGGTGTCAGGTTGGCAGGCTCAATCTCAGTCCATTTTATCCCGGCGGATTTCAGTGCTTTTGCTAATAGGTAATTGGCGCTTGAACCTTTTGTAAAAGCTATTTTCTTACCCCGCAAATCCCCAAGGGTTTGAATGGCCGAATTAGCAGGGACTAAAATACCTGAACTGCGGTCTTTGGGGGCGCTACCACCAATGTAAAGCAGAGGCGCGTTAGCAGCCTGGGCAAAGACTGGAGGAGCGTCCCCGGTGCGCCCGATGTCGATGCTGCCGACGTTTAGGAATGAAAAATAAATAAGGTGACTAATAGAGCAATAGTTTACCTTGTATCAAGGCTTCTGAGGTTTAATTGTGCAATTTTTTGACTCGCATTGAGATGCAGCAATTGTTAGAAAATTTATGGCAAGAAAAAGGATTTACCGCGCTACTGATCACTCATGACGTAGAAGAAGCAGTGGTATTAGCTGATAGAGTTATTTTAATAGAAAATGGTCAGATTGCAATGGACTGTTATATTGAGATGCCGCGACCGAGGCAGAGAGGAAATTCTGTATTTTCTGCGAAAGTAGAGGCGATTTTGCAGCGCGTTATGGGTCAAAAAGAAAGTAGCAAAGATGCAGAGAAAGTTGCAATAGGTAGGTAAAAAAACCCCAACTATGTAAAGATAAGTAAATACGGATAACGGATCTACCAAGGTAACTCAGATATGGGCGCTCGTTTAAGAATTTTTCTGACTCGCGAGCTCTTCGTCAGCCAATCCGATGCACCCGGATTTGATATCACTCGCAGAGACTAAACTCCGATCGATACTTCACCGTTCCGCTGCAATCCTGCAAGGCTCCACGTTCTAACTCCAACACCATAAACGCTTCATCGGGCACATCATATTCACATTTTAAGCTCTTTCTACTAGCAGGAATGAATCCAAAACGCGGATAAAAATCTGGATGACCGAGCACAACCACTGCCTGAAATCCCGATCGCCCGCACTCTTTTAAACCCTCCCGAATCAGCAGCGTTCCGATACCTTGCCGCTGATAGTTGGGTAGAACTGCGACTGGCGCCAACCCCTGAATCGACAAATTGCTAGAACATTTGCCCTCCACGACAACCGGACTGAAGAAAATGTGTCCGACAATGCGATCGGATTGTACCGCAACGAAGGAAAATGTAGATGCAATTCCCCGCAATCGATCGACTAGATTAGCCTCATTTTCTCGCCCGAATGCCGCAATGTTAATGTTGCGAACAGCTTCTACATCTTCTGGCTTTTCGGTACGGATATCCATAGCTTAGATTAATGGTTGTGCGGCCGCTCTGGCAGACGAATTACTACAGAAACTGTTTCTATCTTGCGATCGCGATATTAATCAAATTATAGTGCTCCTGAAGCCTTTTTCCGGTTTTTGAGTTATATATTTTCGGCAACCAATTATACAACGAGTTGCAGATGAATGTCAAATCGTCGCAAAAGTCGGTCGATCGCTTCGGGAGCATCTCATATTTGTAAAAACACTTATAATGGCTCCTTCCTTCTTCCTCCTTCCTTCTTCCTCCTTCTTCTTTCCTCCTGACTCCTGACTCCTGACTCCTGGCTCCAATTTCTAGCGGAGGGCTGCATAAGTGAGATGCTCCCATCGCTTCCAATCTTCACGCCCGGACAGTCTTCTTTATCGTCACAGCGTTTTAATGAAATTAAAGCGCTCCACTGGTTATGCTGATTCTAAATGAGTAACCGGAATTTGTTCGGTTCTTTCAGGCAATCTCGCTCCAGTTGCAACGGCATGAACCGCATGAAGAATATCGGCTGAATAGTATCGATTGCCGCAGTTATCGCAAACACCGATGGTCACATCTTCAAGAATGACAAATCCATTTTTATGTTTGAATGCCTCGCGCTTGACAGTGCGGGGTTGAACGGTTCCTTCGCAATACTCACATCTGTATTTATACATACAATTAGCCATTAAGTTGAGTGACTTCATAAACCGTGATGATTAGATAACGTCCGTTACTAGCGAAACGTCCAACCACTCCAACAGGTGTTTGTCGATCCAGTGCAGTCCCCACTACTACATATTTTGTACCTCTGGGGTCGTCTTTTTCAACCCGGATAATCTGACCGCTCAGAACCGCCTCTTCTACATCCAGGATAGTCAGCAAGTCCTCAGCCATTTCTTCCATTGCGTGGGCTGACATATCGTACTGGCGGAGGCGAATTTTCTCTCTGATACGGTCAATATCGTTGCGAGGCACTGGCTGATTAATGTTACATCCAGGCAATCATAGCAAGTTATTGTTCAAAAATCTATCATTTTCAATTCCTTAAATATCTGGTTTTACTTCCTTCGACCCGACTTACTAACTACTCTTATTGCGGTACAAGCTGACTGGAAGACAATCGCTTAATGCCCTCCCTCGCTGTAGTTTCTCCGGCTTTGTCACCGCCCTCACGAGCAATTTTTAAAGCTTCCTCGTAGGATTCGAGAGCTTGAGCATTTTGACCGAGACTTTCATGAATTGCGCCCATATTGTTGAGCAAGCGTCCGATACTTGTCTTGTCGCCGATTGCTTCTAACATCGGTATTGCTTGCTGAAAATATATCAGCGCTTGAGTATCTTTGCCGAGTTTGCGGGAGGTAAGTGCCATGTTGTTGAGGAGGCGGCCGACGCCAGCCCTGTCTCCGATTTCCCGGCGAATTGCTAAAGCTTGGTGGTAAAATTCCATCGCTCTATTAAAGTCGCCGATGTTGTAGTAGACGCCGCCCATATTATTGAGGGTACGGCCTAAATCGCGTTTATCGCCGGCGGCCGTGCGAATCGTTCGCGCTTGCTGGTAAAATTCGATCGCCTTGGCGTAATTGACCTGTTCTGCGTACACGGCCGCGATGTTGTGGAGGGATTCTCCAATTTCAATTTGGTCGTCGGTAGTTTTGGCAAGTTCCAAAGCTTCTTGGTGCAGTTTCATCGCTTCGGAAAAATTGTCCCCAATCCGGTTGACGAAACCGATGAGATTGAGAGTGCGCGCGATACGACGCCCTCCGCTGATTTCTCGGTGAATGACTAAAGCTTGCTGCAGAACTTCCAAAGCTTTGGGCCTCAAACCCATTTCGCCATAAACTTCCCCCATATTGTTGAGGGTTTCTCCGATTCCCGCTTGGTCGCCTAGTTGCTTGCGAATTGCCAAAACTTGCTCGAAAGTCTCGATTGCTTCTCGAAACAAACCCTCGCGGTGCTGTTTTACTCCTGTTTCAAAGAGTTGGTCTGCTTGCGTTTTGGGGTCAGTTCCCTGAGCCTGATCGATCGCTTGGGCGAGCCTCGCAGTTATAATTGGGGCATAAGCCCGGGCGTCTGAAATTGCCAGCAAGCTGAGTGCGGGCGATAACACCATACTTATAGCTGCGAGATAGCTGAAGTGATAAGAGCGGCAGTGCACCGATCGAGTCCTCCAATAGCTAAGTGATAACTATTAAGATAGAGCTTTTTGGGGTGTTCCTGCCAAACTTTTTCTCAATCGCTAGCTTCTGATACCAGTTTCAAAAAAGAAGGCAACTGTAGACCCGTGCTTCAAACCCATACACAATCAGTCATTCCCAATTCTTCAATCCAAAATCTAAAATCTAAAATCTAAAATCCCATGACTGGGTTTTTGTCTTGCCAGACTGCCATAATCAGCGGCATATTGTTGAGAGCGGATATGACAGCAAAGTTTTTGCTGGGTGGAAGCGATGCTTTTTCAGGGCTTTGCAAGATGATGTCCTGTTGGTCAACCGTGATCCAAGCAATTCCTGACAAAACTTGAATTTCTCGATGAGTTTGAGGCAATCTGTATACCTCGTTTTCCATCAGAATAATACGATCTGGCGCTGCACATTCGGAAGATATTTGAAGCATAGCATCTCCTACTTGGTAATTGGTAATTGCTAATTTGTAATTGGTAATCGAGGACTGTATTTCACTTCATTTCCACGCAACCCACACACTACTATTGGCAATAACGCCGATCGAGCCAAGCCCGCATTTCATCATCCGTCGCCACGCAGGTAGAACGACCAGTCGCCCGATCGCAACCGTGCCACCAAGTGTTACCATAGCGATCGCACGTCTGCCAAATTCTCAGTTCGTCCTCACTAGAAATGAGGTCGAGCAAAAACTGCCCAATTTTTTTTATAGCTGGAAAGAGAGATAGCCCTTTAGGTTTTTCGGATGGTTTAGCTCGATCGGCTATCAAAAAAAACATCATTATTCGGGGGTTTATCCCACTGTTGTAAGTAGACATAGCCAACACCTTAAAGTGATAACTCCTACAAACATTGCACCAATAAAATTACAAAAAATAGCTTTTAGCTGCAATAACGTCATCGCAATTACAGCACAATATGGTTATCGTGCAAGCCCTGTAAAAGTCTATCTGTTACCTGATAAATTAACCTTAACTCTGGGGCAATTGACAATCAAAGCATTGCTTGCATAGGTTGTATGAATAAAATCGATATATCGAAGCCCTTGTGACAATTTGGGTACTACTGGCACAAACGCTATGAACGAAATCAATACGCGGCGGATGAAACTCTCTCAGATTCAAGCTTTGATAGCTGTAGCAGACTGTGAAAACTTTAGCGAGGCGGCTTTGCAATTGGAACTGTCCCAATCCGCCGTCAGCCACGCCATCGCCTCTTTAGAAACAGAATTGGGAGTGCAATTGTTCCACCGGGGGCGACACGGTGCTCAACTGACGCCAGTGGGGGAAAGGGTAGTGAGTCACGGGCGTCAAATAGCCTGCGCCTTAGAAATGATGGTCAAAGAAGCGGATTTGGAAAAAGGTTTGCAGGGAGGCCAGGTACGGATAGTTACTTTTCGGAGTGTCGCAACTCATATCCTACCGGGTATTATTGCTAAATTTCGCAGTTGCTTTCCCAAAATTACGGTCAGCATTACCGAAGTTTATTATACCCAAGCTGTGGAAGAGGCTTTGCGATCGGGCAAAGCAGACATCGGTTTTGTCTCTCTTCCCATCTCGGATGAATTTGAAACTAGAGAAATTTTGCGGGATAAATATGTTGTATTGCTGCCGCCAACTGCCAAATTGTCAAGTGCTAAGATTACCTGGAAAGAATTAGCGGCTTATCCGTTGATTTTGCAGCCGGTAGAAAATGCTTGTTCTGTACCGCTGCGAAAATATTTGACAACTTCGGGGTTTCCCTTAAATATCGCTTACGAACTCAGCGAAGATTCAACTATTGTCAGTATGGTGATGCAAGGTTTGGGTACAGCAATTCTGCCGCGTTTGGCTGCGGAACCGATACCTACTTCGGTGAAAGTTTGCAGTTTACCTGCGGATTTTGAGAGGGTAATCGGGGTGGCTGTTTTGAGGGATGGGCTGTTAATTCCGGCGGTGTTTGCGTTTTTGGATTTAGTTAAAAGTGCTCCAGAGGTTGATAGTGAGGGTGAGTTTCCGATTAATCCTTCATGATAAACTTAAGTCAGTTGTTATTGGTTATTTGTGAGATTGGGATTTTGTTACCGCAGATATCAGCAGATGGACACAGATGAACGCGGATGGGATTTTATCTGCGTTCATCTGCGTTCATCTGCGGTTAAAAAAATGGCATAAAATAGTACGATCGCTGATTGCCTACTTCATGCGCTTTGCAACAAGACTAGAACTGTCGCCTTGGTGGAATTTGATTCGACCATCTACCGAGTTTTTATCGTTTAATTTGAGCCAACCGCTACCAAATGCAGGATCGTTCTCGTCATTACCGTCCCATGTAAACTCAAATCGCTGATCCTTTCCATCTTTTACGACTTCGCCGTCAATTTCACCTGATACTAAACCGAATTGAAATTCTCCCGAACCTGTAGGTTCAATCTCGATATAGGCTTCCACTTCCATGTCCAAGTAATCACTATCCCACATTGCCATCTCTGTGATCCGCCATTGGCCGCTATATTGCATTCCTTTCATCCTCCACTTGTATTATTAATATTTGTCATCTCTCTCACCCAGTTGCGGAAATTTACCTCCGCTTCTACTTCATCTAGCTGCGCTGCTGCCAAGAATTCGTAGAGCTTTTCCTTGGGCACGATCGGAAAAGTGGGGCTGACAGATACTTCCAAATACTCATTGTTCTCTAGCTGATAAATTCGCCATTCTCTACCATTGTACCGCCAAAACTCCGGTACTCCCATACTGGCATAGAGAGCTGGCTTATCAATATCAGTATGGGTGATATCTACTTCTACGACTAAATCGGGTGGCGGATCTGTGGCTATATTTACTGTACGACCGGCTACGAGGGGCTGATTTTGGATGTAATAGGCATTGTCTGGTTCTGCACCGCGCTCTAAGTCCGATCGATCGAGGGTTGTCGAACCCATTGTTTTGATTTTTAAACCTAGCTCTACAGCCAAAATAATAATCAGTCGTTCGATTAAGCGTGCCGAAAATTCGTGTTCTTCTAAAGGCATGGTAATTTCTAAAATCCCTCGATCGAATGTCAATGTAGCCGCTCGGTTATCGCCTAAAATCTGTAGCAGTTGTTGATAACCCTGCCAAGTAATATTTCTCAACACTACTCGCTTTTCGCCTATAAGTAACGGTGGTGCGATCGGCGCAACAGAAATCATATGTTTACTTCCAGCTAGGATATATCTAAGATAACATAAGGAACAGGCAAGATGCCTGTTCCACAACACACAAATTATTATTGAACAGGCAAGATGCCTGTTCCACACACAAATTATTATTGAACATTGAACAGGCAAGATGCCTGTTCCACAACACACAAATTATTAAACAGGCAAGATGCCTGTTTCACAACACACAAATTATTAAACAGGCAAGATGCCTGTTCCACAACACACAAATTATTAAACAGGCAAGATGCCTGTTTCACAACACACAAATTATTGATTGTGGAACGGGCATCTTGCCCGTTCTTAAAAATACTCAACAAATTCTATTTACTCTTATCTGTTCTCAGTCGCAAAATAAATTCCGCTAGTGCTAAATCTACGGGCGTTGTGACTTTCAAATTCGTCTCTTCTCCCTCCACAATTTGCACTGGTAAACCGCATTTTTCAAACAAAGCCGCATCGTCGGTAACTTCCCAACCTTTTTGTCGCCCTTCTTCGTGACACTGCTTTAACAATTTCACTTCAAATCCTTGGGGAGTCTGGGCTGCCCACAAATTGCTTCTGTCTGGGGTGTCTCGCACGATCCTACGCTCATCTACGACCTTAATCGTATCCTTGACCGGGACGGCGACAATCAAGCCCGGACAGGTCAAGAGGGCCTCGGCAGATCGATCGAACAATTCAGCAGTTGCCAAACACCTCGCGCCGTCGTGAATCAACACTCGATCGGCATTGGGCGGCAAAGCTTGCAAACCGTTGTAAACTGACTCTTGCCTGGTGGCGCCTCCTTGAATCAGTTCCACGGGCTTAACCAAAGATAAATCGCTCAGAATGGCTTTAAAATCAGGAAAATCGTCTGGCTGGCCCATGATGCCAATCCAGCTAATGTGCTGCGAAGCTTCAGCAGCAGCCAAAGTCCAACTCAGCAAAGGTTTAGAGAGCAAAGTCAGCAGCAGTTTGTTCCGCTGACTCCCCATCCGTCGCCCCGAACCCGCTGCAGGAATTAATAAGTGCATTTACTAACCGTTTTTAACCCAACTAGATATATATAATAAGAGCGTCCTGTACTTTTGAGTCAGTTGTTTAGCTGTCAGCCAGTAGCTTTTAAGGTCTAGAAATACTATAAGCTGATAGTTGAGAGCCGATCTCTGAGAGCTACCTCGATCAATAATAGCCCGATCGTTTATGATGCGAATACTAGCACTTGTCCCTGGCGGGATTGGCGACCAAATTTTATTTTTCCCCACTCTTGATGACCTCAAGCAGTCTTATCCCGACGCGCAAATTGATGTCATCGTGGAACCGAGGGCAAAGGGTGCTTACCGAGTCTGCAAATCCGTCAAAGAAGTCTTGACGTACAATTTCAAAGACCGCAACGCTATGGCAGATTTGGGCAATTTACTGGGCGTAATTCGCGATCGCGAATACGAAGCAGTGATTTCCCTTGGCCAGCGGTGGACTGTAGGGTTGCTGCTGTGGCTGACAGGCATTCCGCAGAGAGTTGGCTATTCGGGAACCAACGGTGGTCGATTTCTCACTGCTGCTGTACCGCTGAAAACTGAACAGTACGCCGCTTCAATGTACCATGATTTGCTGCAAGGATTTAACATTACAAATCCTTGTCCGGCGATCGCAATTAATGTACCAAAACAGGACATTCAGTGGGCGGAAGCCGAACAGCAGCGGTTGGGCGTAAAAGAAAGCGGATACATTTTGATTCACGGCGGTTCCAGTCAATTAGCTCTGTCTAAAGGTATTGACAAAATTTACCCTACAGACAAGTGGAAGCAAATCATCGAAGACTGTCAGCAGCGGCAGCCGAATTTGCCCGTTGTTGTTGTGAAAGGCCCAGAAGATGCAGAGTTCGTGAAAAAGTTAGTCGAGTTATGTCCGAATGTAAAAGTTATCTCGCCGGATGATGTCGGCAAGTTGGCGGCCACTATTGCTGCTGCTAATTTGATGATATGTACTGACAGTGCGCCGATGCACTTAGCTGTGGCGGTTCAAACTTATACAATAGCTTTGTTTGGCCCGACTGAACCGGCGAAATTGTTGCCAAAGAGCGATCGATTTTTGGGCATTAAATCTCCTACTGGCAAAATGGCAGACATCTCTCCTCAAGAGGTTTTAAAGAAGGTTTGGGGCGGCTAAGAACAAAAGTTCGTAGTAAGGACTTTTAGCTGGTTAGCTGGTTCCCAGGCTCTGTCTGGGAACCCATATCTAGAGGCTCTGCCTCGCTGCTTGTGTGCGCTTCACAGGAGCCAAGCCGGGGGACGAGGAAAGAAGTGGGGGATCTAAAACTCGATGTTAGTCTTCCAAATCATCCATCATCTGCTGCATTTCCTTCTTCTTTTGCTTGGCAAACTCAACGCTGCCCAAACTTGTCAACAATCCGCCCGAAGCAGTGAGAGTAGCCTCTGAGATTTTCTCACAAAATAGAAGTGCGATCGATCCGAAAGTAACCATTGCCGATGCGGCGGTGACAAAAAAGGCAAGATTGTAGCTTTGGCGAACTTGCCGCAACGATTCTCGCAGCATTTCTTTCTTAATTTCGCTATAATATTCATCAGGTTGCGAGTTGCCGAATAAGTTAAAATTCATAACTGTTTCCTTTCCTAAATACTGATAAGTTTTTGTTTCTACAATTACTCTACCGAAGCAAACAGCGAGAGTCTAGGGCAGATAGGGCGAGTTTTAATTTGCGATATGCCCTAATTTTTGGGGCAGATAGGGCAGGAGATTAAAACCTATCTGCCCTAGACACACAGAAGTATTTAAATATAGAATGTGAGTGCGATCGGAGTTACGGATGAATAATCATGAAATCTCGCTCCCGCTAGCCCCCATGCTGTTTCCTTCCCCCGAAATCGGCCAGGGAATTCATTCCCTGGCTAATAGCAAAAGTCGGTTAAAACCGACTAAAATACTAATTTTTAGTCCTCTTAAGAGGACTTTCGCTATGAGACAGGGAATTCATTCCCTGTCGGACTGTCGGACTCTCCCAAAACCCGCCAGGGAATGAATTCCCTGGCTAATAGCAAAAGTCGGTTAAAACCGACTAAAATACTAATTTTCAGTCCTCTTAAGAGGACTTTCGCTATGAGACAGGGAATTCATTCCCTGTCGGACTGTCGGATGATGGAATTAACTGAAAAACCAATAACAATAGCTAACAAATTACTATGCGCGACTCCGATAAAGTTCAATCGAGTGCAAAGGGATAAGAGTATCTCCGAGAACAAATTAAAGAAAAAGGTTTTACTCAAGAAAAACTTGCCCAACTCGCCAAAGTTTCCACCGACACGATTAAGCGCTTACTCGGTACAAAAGACTGCCCCAATGGCGTAGAAAGATGGCAAGTTACCAAGATAGCTGAAAAATTAGGAATAGAACCCACAGATATTGTTGACACCAAAAATTGGAATGCCGAAAATTCGCTGCCGCCAGAGTTTGAATCACTCATAGCAGAAAAAATTAAAACCTTTTGTGGCCGCCAATTTGTTTTCAAGGCTTTTCAGCAATTTATCACCGAAAATCCTTGCGGTTATTTTACAATCATCGGGGATGCGGGAATGGGCAAAAGTTCGATCGTTGCCAAATACGCCTCCGAACATAAATCTCCCTGCTATTTCAATATTATCGTCGAACGCCGCAACAGACCAGAATTGTTTTTGAAGAGCATTCGCCGGCAATTAATTGACCGCTATCAATTGCCAAATTCAGAAGATGCCGATTTACCAACTTTACTGACAAAGGTGGCGGGAAAAATCCCTGCTGGCGAGCGTTTGGTAATAGCAGTTGATGCACTGGATGAAGTCGAACAAGAATCGGGAGATAATCTTTTACATTTACCGAAAAATCTGCCTAATAACGTATATTTTCTCCTGACTAGGCGACCCTATAGCCTCGATAAAAAGCGGCTGTTAGTAGATGTTCCCGAAAAAGAGTTAGATTTAAGAGATCAAAAGTATCTTAATTTCCATCATGATGATATTAAAGAATATATTCGCTTTGTTATAAATACCGATTCTGACTATCAAAATGGACTGAAAAACTGGATTCAAACCCGCAACATTGCCGATTCAATTTTTGTTGAACAAGTGACCAATAAAAGCGAAAATAATTTTATGTATTTGCGGTATGTTTTACCAGCAATTGCTAAGGGCGATTACAATGACTTGGATTTAAAGCAATTGCCAGACGGGCTGCAAGAATATTATCAAAACCATTGGGTGCGGATGGGGATGGACGCTAAGCCAGGGCAATTGATGGAGATTGTCTTGTATATTTTACTAGAGATTGGCACGCCGATTCCCTGCGAGATGATTGCTGGAATTGCCGAGGTAGATGAATGCGATGTGAAACAGGTTTTAGAAGATGAGTGGGTTGAGTATTTGAAAAAGCAGAATGTAGAAGGAGAAATCTGCTACACCATCTATCATGCTAGTTTCCTTGACTTTCTGAAAGCAAAACGGGAGATGGATTCAAAGCGGAAAATTTTTAAGGAAGTAAATCAACGGATTGCTGAGTATTTAGAAAAGGAGATGGCGTGAGATGGCAGAATTTACTGACAAGTTAGCGGCCAAAACACTTTTCTGTCAACGTGCTTATCTGGGCAGCTTACTGCCAAATTATGTCAAGTCTGGACATTTAGGAAAATATTATGAAAAGCTGACGGATTTTAACTTCCTAATGGCAAAAATTCAGCATCCTGACTTTGGGTTGCAGGCACTTATTGATGATTTCAATCTGGTTGACGGTTCAGAAGCATTAACTCACCCAGAGTACAACTCAGAAAAAGTTAAAGCCCTGAACTTGATTCAATCGGTACTGTGGATTTCAGTGGATATTTTGACTCTAGATAAGACGCAACTCGCAGAGCAATTGTTAGGGCGCTTGCTGCACTTTAACATTCCGGCAATTCAGGGAATGGCAGAGGTAGCTAAGCAGTGGAAAGCAGCACCTTGGTTGCGTCCTTTGACATCTTGTTTAACTCCCCCTGGCCGGGGACTGCTGCGTACTCTCAATGGTCACACCAGTTTGGTAAATGCAGTAGCCGTCACTGCTGATGGCAATCGGGTGATTTCTGGTTCAGATGACAAAACAATCAAAGTCTGGGATTTAACAACTGGAAAGGAACAGTTCACTCTCAATGGTCACACCAGTTCGGTAAATGCAGTAGCCGTCACTGCTGATGGCAAGCGGGCGATTTCTGGTTCACATGATAATACCCTGAAAGTCTGGGATTTAACAACTGGAAATGTCATTGCTAGTTTCACAGGTGAAAGCCCGATCGCCTCTTGCACCATCGCACCCGATGGACTCACAATTGTGGCAGGCGATGAATCCGGTCGCGTATATTTCCTGCGGCTAGAAGGGATGGAGGCACTAACATGAATTCCTCTCCTCTGGCAACTCCCATCTCTACCGATTCTTACCCAAAAGAATTTCAGCAACTCCTGCGAGAAAAAACCGAGAATTTTGCAGGCCGCAAGTTTGTTTTTTCTGCGATATCCGACTTTCTGCACTCCCACAGCCGCGGTTATTTCACAATTGTCGGCACTCCCGGCTGCGGCAAAAGTTCCATCCTCGCCCAATATGTCACCGCCCATCCTCGCAGTATCTATTACAACGCTGCGGTTGAGGGCAAAAATCGAGCTGAAGATTTTCTCGCTTCTGTCTGCACTCAACTGATTGACAAATACCTTGCCGCCAATGGGGAAACATCGGAAATCCTCAATCTCAAATCTCAACTTCAAAATCTCGAATCCCATGATGGGAGTTGGTTTCTGTCTTTGTTGCTTCAGCAAATTAGCGATAAATTAAACGTAGCTTGCGAGACGGCACGTCATCGCCAAAAGTTGATAATAGTCATTGATTCTGTAGACGCGATCGCCCGCACCAGTCAGCCTCCCAGCTCAAATCTGTTTTATCTGCCGAGATATTTGGGCGATCGTACTTATTTTATCCTCGCCCGCCGCCCGTTTTTGAGAGAGAAATCCGGTTTGTTAATTGAAACCCCCTCTCAAACTCTCGATTTAAGAGATTATCCCGCCCAAAATCGCGAAGATGCCCTTAACTACATTCAGCAATACCTATCAACCGCACCGGATTTAACTCAACCCGAATTCTGCCAACAACTCGCCACAGTCAGCGAAAACAATTTCATGTATCTGAGTCAGATGTTAAGGGCGATCGGCGAGAATTCACACCCCGATGCTAATCTGGGAGAGTCCTCACTTCTCTCTGAACTTCCTCCCGGTTTAGCAGCGTATTATCAAAACCACTGGCTGCGGATGACAGGTGATGGCTTATCGGCGATCGACTTGTCTGTGCTGAATGTTTTGGTAAAATCCCCAACAGGTTTGTCTGTAAGTGCGATATCCAATATAATTGATCGGGATGAATACGATGTTGAAAAAGTGTTAGACAATTGGATCGAGTTCTTAAATAAACAAGAAATGGGAGGAGAGATTTGCTATAGTTTGTATCATAATAGTTTCCGGGAATGGCTAGGCAAACAATCTATTTTAGAATCATGATGAGGACAAGGCAGTGTCCATAGGAGTCAACTTAACGTTACACCGATAGTCCGACAGGGGTTGAAACCCCTGCCTCAAAGCTAAAGTCCTCTAAAAGAGGACTAATAAGTAACCACACAAAATTAATTACATAAAGACTCCTTGCTAGGCAAGGGTTTCAGTAGAAATATTGTGTAATTAATGCGGAAAAAACACTTAAATTATTCAGTCCTCTTTTAGAGGACTTTCGCTATGAGACAGGGAATTCATTCCCTGGCGGACTAGCGGGTAGGCGGGAGGACTAGGGGACGAAAAGCTTAAGTAACATCAATTCCGATACCACCGAGTTTTATATTATATCAAAAACAATACAACAATGAAACGAGCAGTATTTCTTGACAGAGATGGCGTTCTCAATATCGAAGTGGGCTACATCCACAAAGTAGAAGATTTGCATTTAATCCCCGGAATAGCCCAAGCTGTACGCCGTTTAAATGACCAACAAATATTTTGCTGTTTGGTTTCCAATCAATCCGGCCCAGCGAGGGGTTATAATCCCGTCAGCCATGTAGAAGCTTTGCACAAACGCCTGTGTCAGTTATTAGAAAATGAAGCAGGAGCCAAGTTAGATGCTCTTTATTACTGTCCTTATTTAAGCGCAGCCGAAGGCGGAACCAACCCCGAATTTACGAAGTATTCGACTTGGCGAAAACCAAATACGGGGATGTTAGTAGCGGCGGCTTGGGAACAGGATTTAGATTTGCGAAATAGTTTTATGGTGGGGGATAAAGCGACTGATGTTGATATGGCTCACAATGCCGGCTGTACTGGCATTTTGGTGCAGACTGGTTACGGAGAAAGTGTGTTGAGCGGGGAGTATCAGCACCATACTAAACCGGATTTTATTGCAGCAAATTTAGCGGTGGCTGTGGAGTGGATTTTGCAACACTTTGATTAGTGTTTGTAGTGGGATTTAAGTTGTTTATCGTTGAGTCTTACAGGAAAGGGCAACGTAAGGAAGGGCGACTGTGAAGGTTGTACCCACGCCCATTTTGCTTTCGCAGGCGATCGCCCCTCCTTGCAATTCCACAGCTTTTTTAACAATTGTTAATCCCAAACCGTTACCTTTAATCTTTCCCGTATTCTTGCATCGGTAGAACATTTCAAATATTTTCCCTACTTCGGTTTCTGGGATGCCGATACCTTCGTCTCGGATACGCAGAATTAGTAAGGGGGAGTTAATATTGGTAAATAGGGAATTGCCAAACAAACACTGAGGAGATAAGCAAAAAATAGCTTCTTTGTCTCCTTCGCCGGCTTGACGGTATTCCAATTCCAAGGTGACTTGCCCGCCGTTTGGGGAATATTTCATGGCGTTGACGATTAAGTTAGAAATAATGCCGTGCAGCAATTGTTGATCTAATATTGCACTGGTAACATCTGATGGGATTAATGTTAGTTTGTGCTTGCCTTCATTTCCTAACTGCAATTGAGCGAGCAAGTCTTGACAATATTCGACTAGATTTATCGGTAATGGATTGCATTTGAGTTGACCTGCTTCTGCTCGACCCATAAACAGCATATCATCGATTAGCTGGTTCATCTTTTGGGTAGCTGAGTGCACCAGCCGCAGGGTTCTCACTTGGGATTCGTCACTGCTGCGAGTTCGATCGAGCTCTAGAAGTTCCGCAGAGATTAAAATCGCGTTGAGCGGGTTCCGCAATTCGTGAGCGGCCATTGAAATATAATGGTTTTGGCGGTGCGATTTTTCTTCCACCGACTCTCTGACTGCTTCTGCAGCTTTGAGAGATTCTCGCATCTTGGTTTCGATTTCGTGTCTGTGCAGGGCAATCTCGATCGCCACCCGCAAATCATTTTGTTGAAATGGTTTGATAATATAACCGAATGGATCTGTAAGTTTCGCTCTTTGCAGCGTTTGAGCGTCGGCATAAGCTGTTAAAAATACTGTCGGCACATTCATATTAGTTCGGATTTTCTCTGCCGCTGTTACCCCGTCTATCTCACCTTTAAGCACGATATCCATCAACACTAAATCGGGCGGGTTTTCTATCGCTTTTTGAATTGCTTCTTCTCCTGAAGAAACTGTAGCTGTTACTGCATATCCCAGTTTTTTTAATCGACCTGCTATGTCTTGCGCTACAATAACTTCGTCTTCGACAACCAAAATTTTTATCTGGTTCATTTTTCCTTAAATGCGTCGCCGATAATTTAACTCTTTAAAAATTAGAGTGTAGCAGGTTCCACACTGACTGTCAATGGCAATACTCGCCTCTAATTGGCTAGACAACATTCTCACTAATCGCAATCCTAATGTTTCCGCATTTTCTACGTCGAAACCCGGCGGAAATCCGCTACCAGTATCTTGAATAATTAATTGGAGTTCCTGAGAACTTAACTCATTAAATTCTATGTTAATTTCACCTTTCGCACTTTTGCTAAAAGCATATTTTAGGGAATTAGAAACTACTTCGTTTATAATTAAACCGCAAGGAATGGCTGTTTCTATATTTAAATAAATTGGGTCAAGGTTGAGATTGAATTGGATGGCAGTGTTGCCGCAACCAAAAGATTGATACAAATTAGCAACTAAGTTTTCGACGTAGGGGGGAAGGGCGATGCGATCGAGATGTTCGGATTGATACAGTTGCTCGTGAATCAGAGCCATTGAATGGATGCGGGTCTGGCTTTCTTCAAATAAAGCTAGCGTCGGTTCGTCTTCAATATATTGAGCTTGAAGTTGCAGCAAGCTGGAAATTACCTGCATATTATTTTTGACTCGGTGGTGAATCTCTTTGATCAATACTTCTTTTTCGCGGAGTGCTGCTTGGATGCGGGCCTCGGTACATTTGCGATCGCTGATATCTTCGGCAATACCCGCGATGCGGTAAATTTTGCCCGATTCGTCGTAAATGGGAAAAGCTCGATCGCACACCCAGCGAATTGTGCCGTCTGGCAGAAAAATCCGATATTCGGTATTGGTGGACTCGCCCTGCAACACTCGCCCCATTGCCTCTTCCAACAGGAGTTTATCTTCTGGATGCACCCACTCCATCATTTTTAATGGATCGGCATACAATTCTTCGCGACTGCGCCCCCAGATTTGTTCGTAAGTTGGACTCAGATACAATAAATCGGTGAAGTCCGCAGACATTAGCCAGAAGGAATCTTGGATATTTTCTGCTAACTGGCGGAAGCGTTCTTCACTTTCGCGGATGGTTTTTTCTGCCTGTTTGCCTGCGGTAATATCTACTGCAATGCCCACGATGCGGTAAACTTTACCAGATTGATTTCTAATCGGAAAAGCCCGATCGCGAATCCAGCGGATTTTGCCGTCAGGCCTGACAATTCGATATTCTATCTCATCTTCCGACTCAATTTGTCTAGTTAAATTAGCAATAACCCGCTCGCGATCTTCTGGATGGAGGGAATCTGCAAAAAAGCGCCTGTTAGCATACAAATTAGCGCAGCTTCTGCCCCAAATCTTTTCGTAAGCCGGACTGATATAAATAATTTCCTGGGGTTGAACGTTTACCATCCAAAACACGCTTTCAATGTTTTCTGCTAGCTGTCGGAACCTTTCTTCGCTTTCTTTCAGTGCTGCTTCGGTTTTTTTGCGATCGCTAATATCTTCTGTCACTACTACATTGTAAATTGCCCCGCTCAGCGGTTCTTTGATTAGCGATACTGTAATATTTACCCAAACTACACTGCCGTCTTTGTGCAGCAAGCGTTTTTCCATTGTAAAACTGTCAATTTCCCCGGCAAATAATTTCTTATTTTGTCCTAAATCTGCATCTATATCTTCTGGGTAAGTAACGTCCATCCAAGTTCGCGACAGCAGTTCGCTCGCAGTATATCCGACTATTTCGCAGAATTTTTGATTGACTCGCAAATAGCGGCCTGTTTCGTCAGGGTGGGTAATACCGACTGCCGCTTGTTCGACGGTTGCCCGAAAGCGTTCTTCGCTATCTCTGAGGGTTGCTTCTGCTTTTTTGCGATCGCTAATATCGCGCTGCACGCCAAAATAGCCCACAATTCTGCCGTGGGAATCGTAAATGCAAATATAGTCGCCTTCTATCCAAACTGGAACTCCGTCAAACGTGCGATTCTCATTTTCGATGTGAATTCTGCCAGCATCAAAAAGTTGCTTGATTATCTCTCTGCTACCAGTCAAGTTGTGCGAAAATAAAGAGTAAAGCGTCCGGCCAATAAACTCTTCCCTAGTACCTCCGTATTGAGCTATCAAAGCATCGTTTGCCTTCGTTACCCGCCCGTTAGCAAAGACGTACTCCAAAACTTTTTCTTTGTCAACGGTATTGTCCCAGTTTACTGGTTCGTCCAGCATCATAAAGAAAAAGCCATCTAAAGATTGAGAGAAAAACAATTCTAGCTGTTCCTGGCTTTCTCGCAGAGCTTCTTCGGCCTGCCAACGATAGATAATTTCTTCCCGCAATTGAGTGTTGGCTGTTTTCAAGTCTTCAGTGCGCTTTTGATATTTAATTTTTAACTGATTTTTGATTTCTTGCAGCGCTATTTCTGCCTGTTTTTTTTCGGTGATATCTTGAGTAACGACCATGCCTGCAAAAATTTCTTCCCGGTCGTTTTTGACGGGAGCAATGGTTGTTGAATAAATGCGATCGCGGTATTTATATTCAAAACTATTCTCTTTTCCTGCCAAAGCCGCGCGATATTTAGTCTCAAAAAATTGCCAATCTTCAGGTGGCGATACTTCCCACAATGTTTTGCCTTCCAACTGTTCTTTGGACAAACCAACTGCTGCCAAACCTTGACCGTCAACCAGAGTATAGCGCAAATCGCGATCGAACAAAAACACCGAGCCATTGGGATAATGTTTGATGAGAGTTCGGTACATTTCCTGGCTTTTTTCCAGAGATGCGATTAGCTGAATGCGATCGTCCTCAGTGATATCAAATTCAGTTACGGACCCCGAAAAGCCAGCATTCTCGACTGCTTTGAGTTGTGCTTCTAATTTCTGGCACAATTCTCTTTGCTGCTGCAAATCCTCTTCAAGTTGCCGAATTTTTGCTTTTTGCTCTGCGACTAATGCTTCGCTGGTTTCCAGAGGTCGATCGATCTTGGTAGGATCAATACACATAATGGCTCTATGTTTTGCAGTTGCGGACTTGAGCTTTTTCAAGCCAATACTAACAAAGCTCAAGCCTTCACTGCCAACTTAATTAGCCAGAATCTTTTTTGACTTCTGCCGAAAGCCTTCTACCTTTATCTTACGTGGGGGTTTGGGGGAGTTATAAGACCCGCGCCATAATCTTTGATTCCGCGCGAGGATACATGGACTCCCCCAAGTTAATTACAGGGACTCGATGTCCCTGTAATTAATATTTAGCGGTTGATCGTCGTCCAGTAAATACCCTATAATACAGGAATGCTTACACTTACTCACCGTTACCGAATCTATCCAGACGCCATTCAAGAGCCAACACTCATTGAGTGGCTGGAAATCTGTCGTGGGGCATTTAACTATGCACTTCGAGAGATAAAGGATTGGTGCGATAGCCGTAAGTGTGCGATAGATAAATGCTCTCTCGAAAAAGAGTATATTCTCTCTCCTGAAGTTAAGTTTCCTGGCGAAATCTACCAGCTCAATAACTTGCCCAAGGCTAAGAAAGAATTTCCTAAACTATGCGAAGTTCCTTCCCAAGTCCTTCAGCAAGCTATTAAACAACTGCATAAAGGTTGGGAATATTTCCAGGAAAGAGGGTTTGGCTTTCCTCGATTCAAAAAATACGGTCAGTTCAAATCCTTGCTGTTTCCTCAATTTAAGGAAAATCCAGTAACGAATCTGCACGTTAAATTGCCCAAGATAGGAGCAATTCCAATTAACTTGCATCGACCTATCCCGAACGGGTTTACGGTCAAGCAGGTGAGGATATTGAGGAAAGCTGACAAATGGTATGCGTCTATTTCTCTCCAGTGCGATGTTAGTATTCCCGACCCAAAACCTCATGGTCATCCCATCGGGGTTGATATTGGTCTGGAAAAGTTTTTGACAACAAGCGACGGTGTTCTTGTAAAACCGCCAAAGTTCTTTAAAAGCTTGCAAGGTAAGCTGAAATTGCTGCAACGCAGGCTTTCGAGGAAGAAGAGGCGGTCGAAGAATTACGAGAAACAACGCATTAAAGTTGCACGACTTCATCACCAAATCGACAACACAAGATCGGACTTTCACTACAAACAAGCTCATGCCCTTTGTGATGCTGGCGATATGGTCTTTATGGAAGACTTGGATTACCGCATCAGTGCCAAAGGGATGCTTGGAAAACATATGCTTGACGCTGCATTTGGTCAGTTTAGAACCATCGTCAAGTATGTGTGTTGGAAGAGAGGAAAGTTCTTTAGTGAAGTTGACGCTAGAGGGACTTCTCAAGAATGTCCTGAATGTGGTGGTGAAGTTAAAAAAGACCTGAGTGTTAGAGTTCATAACTGTCCTCACTGTGGATACACAACGGATAGAGATATAGCAGCAGGTCAGAACATAAGGAACAGAGGAATTAAACTCATTAGTACCGTTGGGCAGACGGGAACCGAAAGCGCCTGTGCAGCCGATCTACCGGGGATTGATGAAAGTCAGTCTAGGCAAGTGGCGAAATCTCGCATTCTTAGCAACCAGGAAATCAAAGAAGTGATTCTTTGGAAGCCTGCGCTATAATCTTCGATTTAGCGCAGGAGGATGTCACTTAGGAACTCCCGCCGTCAAGACTTCATGACTTTCCAATGTCACCAAAACATCATCTTCAATTCTCACACCAATACCGCGCCATTTTTCAGGAACCTCCGGCTGTCCTTCAACCGGTTTAATATAAGGAGAAATATAAATCCCCGGTTCCACCGTCAGCACTTGTCCTGCCTGCAAAACTTGCGGATTTTCGCCGTACTGATAAACGCCGACATCGTGCACGTCCAATCCCAGCCAATGACCGGTGCGGTGCATATAAAATGGCTTGTATTTCTCTTCTTTAATTATCTCTTCAATGTCCCCCACCAAAAGTTTTAAATCCATTAAACCTTCCACCAAAACGCGCACTGCTGTTTCATGAATTTTGCTGTAAGGATTTCCGGGATATACTTGACTAATTGCCTGCAATTGTGCTTGCAAAACTAAGTCATAAATTATCTGTTGTTCAGTTGTAAATTTGCCACTAACAGGAAAGGTGCGAGTAATATCGGCGTTGTAGTAGCCGCAAGCACAACCGGCATCTATTAGCAACAAATCGTTTTCCTGCATTTGGCGATTGTTTTCGATGTAGTGGAGGACGCAGGAATTGTAACCTGATGCAACAATTGAAGGGTAAGCGGGAGTGCAGCCATTTAAGCCAAAAGTATGTTCTATTTCAGCTTGAATTTCATATTCGTATCTGCCCGGTTTTGCGAATTCTCGGGCGCGGTTGTGGGCTGCAACTGAGATATTAGCGGCTTTTCGCATTAATGCTAATTCTGTTTCGCTTTTCACCAGCCGCATCGGGTGTAAAATGATGTTGGAATCTTCGATTGCTGTCGGGCCTGTGCCACGTTTGGGATAGGTTGCCATCAAGCGCTGCCAGTGATTGAGGACTGTTTGGTTGAAAGTACGATCGCGCCCGAAGTGATAATATATGCGATCGGCTTTTTCTAAATATTTCGGCAATTTTTCCGCAAGTTCGGCGATGGGGAAAGCTTCATCCGCGCCGTACAATTCCTTAGCGCCTTCTACTCCGGCGCGATAACCATGCCAAGTTTCTTTTTCCAAGTCTTTTGGCTGCACAAACAACACAAATTTGTGTTCTTCATGGTGCGGCGCGATCACAGCTACCGCCGCAGCTTCGTTGAAACCGGTTAAGTAGAAAAAATCGCTATCTTGTCGGTAAGCGTATTCTACATCGTTGTGCATGACGGCTGCGGGCGCGCTGCGAAATATCGCCGTCCCGCTGCCAATTTTTGCCATTAATTGTTCGCGTCTTTGTCGGTATTCGGTGGGGTTTGTCATCCGATTTTAGATTTTAGATTTTAGATTTTAGATTGAGTGTCATATTAACACTCGGCGGTTTCAAGCGCTGCTTGTCAGACTTGCACCCGCAAGGGGCAAGGGTTGAAGATATAGGTGCTCGCTTTTTTTCTGGGTCTACTTATTTATTCTCTTGTTCTGCGATCGCCAATTTACAAGTATAGTCAAGCAGCCGAGACAAAGATGAGTGGCCATCGACTAAAGTCCATTTCGGAGAGAAATTCGACCAATTTTCGCCATCTTGGCTAACTCTGACAGTTCTCAACTGTCGTTGCTGGCAGTCAACTTCCATTTGCGCCAACAATTTCTCGTTACTAAACTCTTGAGTTACTAAAATAGTTCTGACTGGATAAGAGGGAGCACCGGGAATATCGGATTTGCTTAATTCAACGCTGCTGGAGTCGATGCAAATATCTACAAAACATCTTGATTTTTCGGCGCGGGCGCTCAAATTTATGCCAAAAATTAATGTTGAAATTACTATCAAACAAATCGATGAACTCTTAATCATATAGCAGGAGGAAGAAGTTTCTTTTGACTCGGCGGTTGAAACCGCTGCTACACAGACAAAACCCGCCTGCGCGGGTTGAATTTCTTCAGTCCGCGCAGGCGGACTTTGTTTGTGTAGCAGCGAATTCTATTCGCCCTGAGTCTTCTTTTTAAAGCTGAGGAACGTATTGTTCTTTTTCAGGAACAAAAGTGTATTCAGAGACGATTAGGCGCAACTCTTCGCCGTCGATGGTTTCTTTTTCAATCAACAAATCGACTAAGCGATCGATCACAGTGCGATTTTCGCGAATAATTCGGCGCGCGTCGTCGTAGCAGTGATCGACAATCGATCGAACTTGTCCGTCAATCCGAGAGGCTATTTCTTCGGAATATTCCGATCGCGCTGTGTAGTCGCGGCCGAGGAAAATTTCGCTTTGCTGAGCTTCCAGGGCGATGGGGCCCAAGGTAGACATCCCGTAGCGAGTCACCATTTGCCGCGCCATGCCGCTTACTTGCTGCAAGTCGTTGCCGGCACCGGTGGTTACTTCGGCATCGCCGAAAACTACTTCTTCGGCTGCGCGGCCACCCAAGGCACCGCTAATCCGGGCCAAAATTTGCGATCGAGAAATCAAACCTTGGTCTTCGCTGGGCATGAACCAAGTCAAGCCGCGGGCCTGTCCGCGAGGAACTAAGGTAACTTTTTGAACTGGATCGTGGGCTTGAATGATTGTACCGACGATCGCGTGGCCGATTTCGTGGTAAGCAATCAAGCGCTTGCTCTTGCTGTCCACCAAGGGAGTGCCTTCCATACCTGCTACCACGCGATCGACTGCATCGTCAACTTCGAGCATCGTAATCGCTTCTTTGCGGCGGCGGGCGGTTAAAATAGCAGCTTCGTTGAGCAAGTTAGCCAAATCAGCACCGGTAAAACCAGGAGTCCGGCGGGCGATGGCGTCCAAAGAAATCTCTGCAGACAGCTTCTTGTTGCGCGCGTGAACTTCCAAAATTTCCAAGCGGCCTTTAATATCCGGCGTATCTACGCTAACTTGGCGGTCAAAACGTCCCGGACGCAGCAGCGCTGAGTCGAGCACGTCGGGGCGGTTCGTGGCAGCAATGATGATAATGCCAGTATTGCCCTCAAAACCGTCCATTTCGGTCAGCAACTGGTTCAGGGTTTGTTCCCGTTCGTCGTTACCGCCGCCGATACCGGCGCCGCGCTGGCGACCGACTGCATCGATTTCATCGATAAAGATGATGCAAGGAGCATTTTCTTTGGCTTTCTTGAACAAGTCCCGAACGCGGGAAGCGCCGACACCGACGAACATTTCGACAAATTCCGAACCGGAGATGCTGAAGAAAGGCACGCCGGCTTCGCCTGCGATCGCTTTTGCCAGCAGGGTTTTACCTGTTCCGGGAGGGCCCACTAGCAGCACGCCTTTGGGAATCTTCGCCCCGACTGCGGTGAAGCGTTCGGGTTTTTTGAGGAATGTCACTACTTCTTGTAGTTCTTCTTTGGCTTCCTCAACGCCTGCTACGTCGTCGAACAGTACGCCTGTTTTAGCTTCCATTTGAAAGCGAGCTTTGGACTTGCCAAAATTCATGGCTTGGCCCGGGCCCCCTGGCACGTTGCCACCGCGGCGGAAGAGGAAAAACAGGCCTCCTACTAACAAGAGGGGAAATACTAGATTGCCTAAAAGTCCCCAGACAGCGCCGTCGTTGCGTAGTGGGTGAGTGTCGAAGCTGATTTTGGAGTCTCTGAGCCTAGAAACCAGTTCCGGGGCATTTGAGGGCAAGTCTACCCGCCACCGCTGCTCGTGATTGTCCAGTTCGGGATCGACTGCTAGGACAATAGCCGTCCGGCCTCCGTCGTAAAGGTCAACGCTGGTCACTCGACCGGCGTTTAAGTAATCTAAGAATCGACCGTAGCTCAGGCGGGTGCTGGCGGTGTTCTTGCTCATTTCTGCCGGGGATGGGGCAAAGGCCCCCTGCCACAAGAAAAAGCCGATGACTAAGGCGGGTAAAGTCCAAAGTAGTATAGTTCGCCAAGAAATTTTCATAAATGCGGATGCCTTGAATTGGGGACAGATCGGGTCAGATCGCGGTGTCGGAGAAGTGCGACAAAAGTTTACACTCAGAATCTTAACTAAATTTAACTTAACAATGCACTCTCAGGCAACAGAGGTTCGAGGACGATCGCTCCAGAAAAAGTTAGGTTAGTTACGGTAAGGGCGATCGTCCCGAATATAATGTTTGGTGCTGATTTCGATACCGATCTAGGTAGAGTTAGAAGAATCGCCGCAAAACCCACTGTCTTTAAGCGTGGCAGTGTCAAGGGATAAGGCATGATAATGGTGAGGCTCAGTGAGGTAACACATTTCAATGACAACTAGACAGCTTGTTCCTAATTCGGCTATGCTGACCCAGCAGACTAAAGTCGCTTCTAACAAATCGATTATTAGTGCTGATTTGGGTCGGACGGCAACTAAAGCTTGCGTGAGTCGCAACCCTAGTAGCGTTGTTTTCATCCCTGCCAACGTGGCTGCTATGCCCGTGGAAAAGGTGCGGGGCGGCAGCTTTGAGTCCAAAGCAACAGACCCTCTGTTGGATATGTGGCTGGAGTACCAGGGCAAGGGCTACGCGATCGGTCAATTGGCGGCAGATTTTGGCGCTAATCTCGGTGGCGCTGACCAGTCGAAAGTAGTAGATGCTTTGGTTAAGGTCTTTTCCTGTGCTGGATATTTCCAGATGAAAGGCGAAATAGCAGTTGTGCTGGGTTTGCCATTTTATTCGCAGGATCAGTTTGAGAAGGAAAAGGAAGAGATTATCAGCCAACTGCGCTCTCCCCACGTTGTGGTGTACCGGGGCGAGCGGGTGGATATTAACATCAGTCACGTTTGGGTGATGCCGGAAGGGTTCGGCAGCCTGATTTGGTGCGAGGCTCAAGATAACAAGGAGTTTACGCCGGAGTTGCCCGAACTGTCGGTGGCGGTTGTGGATATCGGACACCAAACTACCGATTTGTTAATGGTCGATCGTTTCCGGTTCGCGCGGGCTGCTTCTAAGAGCGATTCCTTCGCAATGAACAAGTTCTACGAACAAGTTGCCTCAAAGATTCCGGGAGCTGACCCTCAATCTCTGTCTTTACTGGAAGCGGTGAATAAACCCGAGGGCCAGCGTTTTTACCGTCCCAGAGGAGCGACTAAGCCGACTAATTTGGATCCGATTATTAAGGACTTGCGGGAGGCTTTCGCTAACGAACTGTCCGAACGTTTGGTGCAGTGGCTGCCCGAACGTGTGACGGATGTGGTTCTGACTGGCGGTGGCGGCGAGTTTTTCTGGGAGGTTTTGCAACCTTTGCTTAAAGACGCCAATCTTAAGGCTCACTTGGCTCAGCCTTCCCGGAAAGCTAATGCTTTGGGACAGTTTATTTATGCTGAGGCTCAGCTAGCCACGATAAAGTAACGCATTAAGGCTTGAACCCTATGGCACTGTGGGCAAAAAATAAGGCGAATTTCTCGGTGGCGTTTACGGAAGATGCTGCGGATCAAACTTTGCTGGCCGCTATTGAAAAAGAGTTGGCTTTCACGAAGTATCAGACTTTCAGCAATCTCTGCAAGCAAGCTTTGTGGCAGTTTTTGTCTGTATCTGAGTCTGCTAGCTCTACACAGAACTTTCAGCGGTTGGAACAGCGTATTGCTGAACTTGTGGTAAAATTTGCTGAGTTTGAGCACAATGTTTCGGCAGAGGAATTAAGCCGTTTGGAGGGACTGGAACATCACCTGAATCAACTCAGCGCGCAGTTGGATCAATTGCAGGGGAGTGTTAACAGTAAGTTTGCTCAAGTTTCTTTTGCCCCAGTTTCAAAAGTAGTAGAGCCTGGCCCGATTGAATCTGAATCTGTGGCGGATGATAATGTAGTGTCTGATGCTGAAGTTGCTCGTCCTCGGGATTCCGATCCTTTGTTGGAGCGTTTAAGTTCTTTGTTACCCCAAGATTTCTAAAATGAGGTAGATTAACAGTAAGACTTTTTCTGACATTTGCTAACAATCACTTACATTTGCCAGAGATCTTTATATCATATAAGCTGTTGCGGCATTTAAATTGTCTGTCAAAAAAAATTAAAGTCTTGTGGGGAGTAGGGGTTGGGCGTCCCGCCCGCCCTGAATATACAATTTAAATGCGCGACAGCTTAGAATGAATTTAGCCACTCTGATTTAGGTGAAAAACCTTGGTAGTACGCAACCGCTATATAAATAAGTTGCCTCTACACTATCAAAGCAAATAATCAGATTGGCTAATAGCTGTAAGCGATAACCAAGCTGAAGGCAAGAATATAAGTGCTTGTAGAAATTTCTACGGGCATCGGTTGATACGCCTTGGTTGAGATTAGCTCTCAACTTATGTATTTGTTAGCAAATGTTAGCAAAAAAGTATCGGTAGACCAAGGCTAAAAAGCCTTGAGATGTAATGTTAGTGGCGCGCTGTTGGCAGCCGGTACTGAATACAGACACAAAGCGATCGCTCTTTTGAAAAAAAAGGGCGATCGCTTTGTTATTGCCGATTTTAGATTTTAGATTTTAGATTTACTCATTTTTGTCTAAGCTGTTGTGCACCTAATTTGACACTCAATTTTTCTACAATTATTGTGGAACGGGCATCCTGCCCGTCTCTGAATTCAATTTAAATGCGTAGCAGCTTATACCATTCCCATTATTCGATTAATCCTAACTTTTGCAATCGCGAACGAATGGCACTAGGCTGTCGCTGAAATCTCTGAGCTAATTCGTCAATTTGTTGACCGCTAGCATATTCTTGCTTCAAATTTTCGTCTTCATCCTGACTCCACTTGACATAAGCTCTGGGATATTTCTGGCGAATTTTCTCATTCTGGGTTTTAGGTCGATAACCATTCTTTTGATCGGCATTCAAACCCGAACCAAACTCTGGGTTAATTTCCCCACCGCGACTAGCTAGCGCCTCTTGCACGCGGTTGGGAAGCGCAGCAATTTCTTCTGAGAGCTCAGCCAAAGCATTGTCTACTTTTTGCTGAAGTTCTGTTAGCTGCCGCTGCTGCAAATGGCCCCACTGTGGCAGTTCGTTGATAAACTGCTGCAAGTCCAGAATTATTGTTGTCAAAGTTTCGACTTGTTGCAACTCCGGTCGCTGTTTGAATTGGCGGCTGGTGAGTTCGATCTCGCTTTGAATCATTTTAATAGTTTTTTCTAAAATTATTAGTCGCTGGCGCAGGTTCTCAATTGCTGAAATTAGAGAGTGTACGTTTTCTCCCGGCCCAACATTGAGATTTTCGCGAGATGTTTGAGCAAGAGCTTCGTCTAAAGCATTTACAGCAAGTTGCAATTGCTCGATCGCCCGATCGGTAGTAGCTGCTTGTTGATTTACGCGATCGAACGTGGCCGCTGTACTTGCTTTAACTTGCCTGTGCAGCTTCTGCCGGTTCACAAAATTCAACACCAACGAAATCACTACAGGCACTTGAGCATAAACGCTCTGCCCCCAAACCAAACTAGCAGCCAATCCCACAGCAGAGGCAGCAATAAAAACCACTTCAGCAGTTTCTAACCAATTGCTCGACTTGGGATTTTGGATTTTGGTGGGTGAGTTGGATGATGACATAGCTTAATTGGGAATTGGGCATTGGGCATTGGGCATTGGTCATTGGTCATCAGTCATTGGGAGGCTGTACATCACCGAATTTAAAATTACTATGGTTTTTTTATTGATGCCAATCTACTTAAATATATTAAATCTGCAAAATTACTCGAGCTAAAGTGAAATAAATCAAGACCCCGAGGACATCAACGGCGGTGGTAATAAAAGGAGCAGACATTAAAGCGGGGTCTAAACCCAAAGAACGAAATAGAAACGGCAGAGCTGAACCGGCAATAGAAGCTAAAATTGCGATCGCAAACAAACTAATCCCCACCGCCATCGCCACTTCTAAACTCCCTTGCAGAGTGTAAGCCCAGCCCGTCGCTACAGTCCCCAATATAGCTCCTAGCAGCGCTCCCGCCATCCCCTCGCGCACAATTACTTGAAACGGGCCCATAGCTGTAATTTCGTCAGTGTTCAAACCGCGAATTACCACAGTTGAGGACTGAGCTCCGACATTGCCTCCAGTGCCAGTCAGCAGGGGAATAAAGGCTGCTAGGGCGACTACTTGGTTCAAAACATCTTCTTGAGCTC
Organism: Microcoleus sp. T3_D1; assembly: GCF_036700405.1. Taxonomy (NCBI): domain Bacteria; kingdom Bacillati; phylum Cyanobacteriota; class Cyanophyceae; order Oscillatoriales; family Microcoleaceae; genus Microcoleus; species Microcoleus sp. T3_D1. Next base: position 12,136 of record NZ_JAUBOV010000073.1, on the reverse strand, counting down.
TAATAATTGCGCCGGTGACAGTATTCGTTAAAAGCAGAACAAACAGCCACACGACCCTTTTCCGGGCAACAGTGATTAAATCGGTCTGAAAATAATTGTCGCCGCCGGACTGGACGCCGCCCAAGGTATAAATATCTTTGGCTGCTTCTTGTTCTAAAATGTCGATCGCGTCGTCAACTGTAATGATGCCGACGAGACGCTGTTCGCGGTCTACAACGGGCACAGCTAAAAAATCGTAACGCTGGATCAGCCTAGCTACTTCTTCTTGATCCGTTCCTGTTTGAACAGAAACTACGTCGCGGGTCATAATTTCGCCGACAGTTTTGTCGAGGGGGGAAGTTACTAAATCCCGCAGAGATAAAATACCTGTCAAGCTGCGTCCGGCGTCGGTGACGTAAAGAGAATAAATTGTTTCGGTAGTTTTAGCCAAAGAGCGAATTCGGTCTAAAGCTTGGGCGACGGTAAAGCTTTCTTTGAGAGAAATATATTCCGGGGTCATGATCCGACCGGCGGTACTGGCTTCGTAACCCAAAAGTTGAGCCGTAGCTTCGCGTTCCGTCGGGCTCAATTCACCCAACAGGCGACGGACTAATATTGCCGGGAGTTCGTCAAAGAGTTTAGCTCGATCGTCCGGGGACATTTTGTCTACAATGTCAATGACTTCTTGGCGTTTGAATTTTTCGCAGAGGGACTGCTGAACGCTGGAGTCGAGATATTCGTAGACTGCGATTGCTTCGTCTTTGGAAAGCAAGCGGAAAGCTATTACTTGCATGGTTTCTGGCAGGCCTTCGATAGCTTCAGCTATGTCTGCTTCCTGCACCGGGTGCAAAATCGCTTTTGCTCCTTTAAAGTCTCCTTCTTCCAACAGGGCCCTTAACTGCGAGCGAACTAATTCCCGCAGTTCTTTCCGCGCGTAGGTGGGTAGAGAAGACGATTGATAACTTTTTTCTGTCACTGATGACCCTCCTAAACCTGTGCTGCGCGCCTTCCTGAATCCAGTTTAGAGCCTATTGACGCCACTGGTTGCAGCGATCGGACTTGCCCTGACAAGATCCGCACGATTTGGGTTCAAACTCAGATGTTGCACCATTGTCAAGAACGGGCTCTCCGGCCCGTTCCACAAAGAATGAGTTTTCTCGCTTCACAGGCCGAAAAGCCTGTTCCTAAACAAGTAATTGAGAATGGTGCAAGATGTGAGTTCAAATACATTTATCTCGATCGGCGACACTCATCGGTAGGAAAGGAGAATTGCGCCCGAGCACTTTTTCCAACAAATTCGTCGAACTTTGATTGCGAATAAAATTATTGACTGTTTCTTTCCATTCAGTGTCGCTGGCTGGCAGGATCGTGCCGTAAGAAATGCAGGTTAAAGGCTGCTGCGGTATAACAGAATATTGGCTTTGAGTTAAACCCTGTATCAGCGCTTCTCCTACTAACAGCATTCCGTCGCTAGCGAAGGCATCAATTGTGCCGGATGCCGCATCTTTTACACCAGACTGTCGGCCCGCGATACCTTCATACAAAGGTGTAGGGCTAGGATTTAGACTCTCCGATCAAATCAATGAACAGGGAACAGGAAAATTATTTTATGTAGGAATGGGTCTCAAAAGCTGCATCTGAATAGTATAGAATTATAACAAACCAGATGGGACATTAGAAGGTGCGTATTGTGGGATAAAAATTCTCTGCGCTCTTAATTTTATTACAAAATGTTTAAACTTGTATCTTTTCCTTAACCATTTTGTATTCTTTACCAAATCTTTATTTTTGTTCTCTAGGGTCTTGTTATTGCTGATTCAAGCGAGCTTACAGCACTTTGCCACAAGAGTGAAATACTTTTTAGTTAAAAAAGAGGTCTTTATGACACACTGCCCCTGCTGCTCGAATCAAATGCTCCGTCACGTTCGCGAGCATCAAATCTACTGGTTTTGCCGCCACTGTTGGCAAACAATACCTATTTACAATCGGAACATATCTAGCTTATCGCCCTCTCTAAATTTAGTTAGCCAGCTAGGGCTTAAGGAACAAGATTCTTTATATGTAGAATTTAACAGTGTTATTTAGGGCTGATAAACTTTAGAGATTGTCCTAGCGTTAACGGGTTTTCACGCTCAAAACTTTGCTGTGTTGTATAATTAAATTGAAATTATCGCCCAACAAATTGAATGCATATCTATTCAGAGATCGCTTAATTTATGGCTATTACTAGACTAAACCTGATGATAACCTTATGGCAAAGACCACTTAAACGATTGCTACCTCTTCTGCTTGGTGTGGTGGGTTCTCTTGCTGTTTTACTTACGTGGCAACAGCTAACCCTCAACGGACAAATTCACATCGAGCAGTTAATTCAGCAGGAAGCCAATGCGATTCATTCACAACTGACCCAAGAATTATCAATTCGGATGCTGACACTTCGGCAGATGGCGAATCGCTGGGAAGCCAATGGCGGTACACCAAAGGCTATTTGGGAAGCCGATGCTGAGGCTTATGTAAAGGATTTCTACGGTTATCAGGCGATCGCATTAGTCGATCCATCATTTAAAGTGCGATCGATTGTGCCACTGGCTGGGAATGAGGCAGCGCAAAACCTAGATCTTAATCTGGAACTGCGTCGCAAAATCACTTTGCAAGTGGCTCGTGATTTGCGTCAACCTATGTTAACTCGCAATGTTTCCCTCGCTCAAGGGGGTCAAGGATTTCTAGCAAGTTTTCCTTTATTTGTAGGGGAGCGGTTTGATGGGTTTATTGTCGGAGTTTTTAAGTTTAAAACTCTATTTGACAGTATTTTAAAAGTGCCTCCTGGGTACAAAGTGGCTATATATGATGGCACAAATTTGATCTACGGTCAAGAGCCTTTATCTCATCATTCACTGCATAAAACAGTTGTAATAAGAGCCTATAGTGCAGAGTGGCGACTAGATATTTATCCCAACTTATATTTAGTAGGAAAAGAAGATTTTTATTTGCCAACAGTTGTGTTAATTGGTGGCTTAATTTTAGTGTGGCTGCTGATGTTGGTCGTGTATCTCGCACAAGTTAGTTATGGCGAAGTCGATAAATTTAAAAAAGTAAATCGCCAGTTGCAATGGGAAATTCACCAACGACAACAGGCAGAAATTGCGATCGCTCGACTAGCTGCGATCGTTGAATCTTCGGAAGATGCCATTATCAGCAAAGATTTAGATGGTGTAGTTACAAGTTGGAATGTAGGAGCAGAAACAATTTTTGGATATACAGCGGTCGAAATAGTAGGGCAATCAGGGATAAAAGTGATTCCCGCAGACTATCGAGATGAGGAAAACGAAATTATCACCAAAATTCGGCGAGGAGAACGCATCAAACACTACGATACAAAGAGGCTGAGGAAAGATGGAACATTAATCGATGTCTCGATGAGTGTCTCCCCCATTAAAGACCAAGCAGGGAATATAATTGGAGCCTCAAAGATTGGCAGGAATATTGCTGACCGCAAACAAGCAGAAGCAGCACTACGTGAAAGTGAAGAACGCTGGGAACTTTCTGTACGCGGGAATAATGACGGCATTTGGGATTGGAATGTTCAAACCAACGAGGTCTTCTTTTCTAGTCGTTGGAAGGAAATGCTGGGCTATGAAGACCATGAAATCCAAAACATTCTAGACGAATGGGCTAATCTAGTACATCCCGATGATTTGGGATGGGTGATGCAAGTCATTCAAGATCATTTTGCCAAGAAAACTCCTTTTTATATCACAGAACATCGCCTTCGCTGCAAAGATGGTTCCTACAAATGGATTTTGGATCGCGGTCAGGCGCTTTGGGATGATGCAGGTAACGTAATTCGGATGACTGGCTCTCACACCGACATTACGGAGCGCAAGCAAGCTGAAGTTGCTTTACAGGTCAGCGAAGCCAGATATCGGCAATTGATCGATAACTTAAATGCGGGTTTTGTGATTCATGCGACAGATACCAGCCTCCAATTCTGTAATGAAACGGCCGCTGAATTATTAGGGTTTTCAATGGATCAAATGCTGGGAAAACCCGTGAGCGATCCGGCATTGCATTTGGTGCGGGAAGATGGCAGCGAGATGCCCCTAGAGGAATATCCCGTGAATCAGGTTTTATCTACTGGAAGTTCCATTAAAAATCAGGTTTTAGGAATTAAAAAAGAAATTGATAGTTGTGTTTGGGTATTAGTTAATGCCTACCCGGAGTTAGATCGAAAAGGTCAAATTAAACAAGTTATAGTTACGTTTATTGATATTAGCCCGCGCAAAAAAGTAGAGCTGGAAATCCAAAAAACTCGCAATTTCTTACAAGCACTGCTGGATAATTTACCGGTTGCGGTTTTTGTTAAGGACGCACAGCCTAAACAATTTGGTGTATTTCAGTTTTGGAATAAAACCAGCGAACGGTTATTTGGCATTTCAGCCGAACAAGCGATCGGCCAAACTGGCTATGATTTGTTCCCAACAGAACAGGCTATCTTTTTTGACCAAAAGGATAGAGAAGTTTTTGAAAAAGGTATGACTGAGGATATTCTCGAAGAAGTCATTGACCGTCATTGTCTGGGAAAACGTTGGCTGCATACGGTGGAGATTCCCATTTACGACGAACAGCATCAGTCCCAGTACCTACTTTGTTTTTCAGAAGATATCACCGATCGCAAACACGCAGAAGCAGAGCTTAGAGAACTGAGTGAGGTGATGAAAAATGCGCTGTCCGGCATTTCCAAAGTGGATGTACAAGGACGTTACCTCTATGCCAATAAAGCATATTCTGACGTGACAGGCTATCAGCCAGAAGAAATGGTGGGGATGTCTTGGGAAAAAACCGTACATCCCGATGAGTTGAAAAAACTGGTTGCGGCCTATTGGCTGATGGTGCAAGAGGGCAGAGTAGAAGTTGAAACGAAAGGAGTCCGTAAAGACGGTTCTGTTTTTTATAAGCAATTGGTGATGATTTCAACTTACGACGAACAGCATCAATTTTTGGGGCATTACTGCTTCATGAAAGATATTAGCGATCGCAAAAAAGCCGAACTTGCACTAGAACAGGAACTCCTGCGGAGTAAAACCTTCTTCAACACTTCACTGGACGGCGTTGTTGTCATGGATAGGGTCGGAAAAGTTGTCGAAGCGAGTCCCAGTTTTGCTCAAATGCTAGGCTACACCCTAGAAGAAACCCTGAATCTGAGTGTGTTTGATTGGGATGCTGAATGGACGCAGGAAGAACTACAACTTATACTCGATAGAGAGGAGGTTATTCCGCTGTTTGAAACGCGACATCGCCGCAAAGATGGTTCTGTATATGACGTGGAAATTAGCTGGAACCGGGTGAAATTAGAAGATGAGATGATGAACTTCTGTATCTGCCGGGATATTAGCGAACGTAAACGCAACGAAGCCGATCGCCAACAATCCGAAATCGAGTTAAAAATCTCTCAAGCGCGATTTGCCGGAATTTTAGAAATTGCCAGCGATGCGATCATTTCGATCAATACCAATCAGCAAATCACTTTGTTTAACAAGGGAGCCGAACAAATTTTTGGTTACGCGGCCGAGGAAATTTTAGGGAAACCCCTGGCGATGTTGATGCCCTCGCGCCTTGCCGATGCTCACCATCAGCACGTCAGCCACTATGCCCAGAATGGAGGCTGTGCAAGGCAAATGGCAGAGCGAGGAGCTATTTTTGGACGACGCAAAGATGGCTCAGAGTTTCCGGCAGAGGCTTCGATTTCCAAGATCGAGATCAACGGTGAAATTATTTTTACTACCTTTCTGCGAGATATTACGGCTCGACAACAGGCAGAGGAAGCTCTGCGCTATCAGAAAGAGATGTTTCAAACAATCGTCGATCATATTCCAGTAATGATTGGTTTGTTTAACAAGCAGGGTAAAATAGAATTGCTCAACCCGGAATTTGAAAAAATTTTAGGTTGGTCGCTAGAAGATTGGCAGCAAAAAGATATCTTAGCTGAGTGTTATCCTGACCCGGTTTATTGCCAAAGTGTCTTAGAACATATGCTATCGGCAACCGGAAAGTGGAAGGATTTCACAACACTCACCGCCAGGGGACAGCAGTTAGAGACATCTTGGGCAAACGTGGCACTTTCTAGCGGGTATTTTTTGGGCATTGGGCAAGATATTAGCGATCGCAAACAAAAAGAACTGGCACTGCAGCACGCAATGGAAGCAGCAGAAGAAGCGAACTTGGCAAAAAGTACCTTCCTAGCCAATATGAGCCACGAATTACGCACTCCCCTCAACGTGATTCTAGGATTTGCTCAGGTAATGACCCATGACCCCTCTCTAACTCCCAACCAAAAAGAAGACCTGCAAACAATTCGGCGGAGTGGCGATCACCTCTTGAGTTTGATTAACGATGTGTTGGATCTTTCCAAAATTGAATCGGGACACTTCACCGTTGAAGAAAGCGGATTGGACTTAATTGCGCTACTGCATTCCCTCCGAAATATGTTGGCGCAACGAGCAAGTTCTAAAGGACTTGACCTTTGTTTCGAGATTGCGCCAGAAGTTCCCCAATTTATGCTTGTCGATGCTCAAAAACTCCGTCAGGTTTTGCTCAATCTGCTGAGTAATGCTATCAAATTTACCGATCGGGGAAGCATTACTTTGCAAGTCAGCATTGAGCCGAACGGTACAGGGGCATTAGCCACAACTCGGCCGATTCTCCAGTTTGTAGTGGCTGACACAGGTGTAGGGATTGCACCGATCGAACTCAATACCATCTTCGATGCGTTTGTGCAAGCCCAAGCTGGGAAGCTATTGACCGGCGGTACTGGGCTAGGTCTAACCATTAGCCGCAAATTGTTGGAACTCATGGGCGGAAAAATTTCTGTCAGCAGCACTCTGGGACAGGGGAGTACCTTCAGCTTTACCCTTCCCGTCAGCCCCATCAGTGGAGTTAATGTTACACCCGAAGAGAATAATCGCCTCGTGATTGGGCTGGCTCCCGGTCAACCCGATCGTCGCATTTTGGTGGTTGACGATCGAGCAGAAAATCGCTTGCTAATAGTCAGATTACTGACACAATTAGGATTAGAGGTAAAAGAAGCTACCAACGGACAGGAAGCGGTGCAGATTTGGCAAGAATGGCAACCCGACCTAACCTGGATGGACATTCGGATGCCCGTGTTAGATGGATACGAAGCTACCAAGCAAATTCGGGCAATGGAAGACGGACACAACAGTATCATTATTGCACTTACGGCCCAGGCTTCCCAGAGCGATCGCGCCCTCGCCTTAGCTGCTGGCTGCAACGACTACATAAGCAAGCCCTTCCGGGAACAGACCCTATTTCTTAAGATGGCCCAATACCTAGGTTTAGAGTATGTATATGAGGAAGAGGAAACAGAAAAGGGGAAACGGGGAACAGATTGTTTTCCTTCTTACCTGTGTTCTGTGGCCCCTGGGGTTCCAGATTCCCTCGATCCAACGCTTCTGGCGACATTACCAAAAGAATGGGTGGTTGAGTTGGAAGATGCTGCTTTATGTGGGGATGATGTTGCGATCGTTGAACTGGTAGCTCAACTTTCCTCAAACCTCGCTCAATTGGGTATTCATCTGACGGAACTCGCCCACCAGTATCAATTTGAGAAAATCCTTAATCTAATTCAAGGTAATTTCCCAAGTGGAATTCCTCCATTGGATTTATAAGCTGTTGTGCAGTTAAACGTTTGATTAGGACTGGGGAATTAGGAACAGCCAACAAGAATTCAAGTGAATTCTTGGTAAGTTTTGAAAAAAAATTCGTTAATTTTTATTGAAAATTGTTGCTCTAAAATGCCTCATAACACACCCAAAATTTCCCCAATTACTCCTTTAAATTTAAAAAGTTTAGAGGAATGCAGTGAAGAATCCGTGTATGCTCCCGGTCATATTCAGCCCCACGGAATCGTTTTAGTGCTGCAAGAAAAAAGCCTCAAGATTTTACAAGCTAGCGAAAATGTAGAACAGTTTTTTGGCATTTCTGCCACAGAATTGCTAGGTCAGCCATTGCCAGGGTTATTTGGTCACGATCGAGTACAAGAAATTGTCAGGTATCTAGCAGATCAACAACAATTAAACATTCATAATAGCTTCGATCTAAAAATACCTCTCAAAACCGGCAAACTTCAAACATTTAGAAGCACACTGCATCAGCTACCAAATGAGTTGATTCTGGAGCTAGAAGCCCAAGGGTCTATTGAAAAGAATCATTCAATGGATTTCTATCATCGCCTGCAAACAGTTATTCTCAACTTTCGCACTGCGATCGGTCTTTCTGATTTAGCTCAAACCATTGCTAGAGAAGTTAAAGCCATGACCGGGTTCGATCGCGTGATGATTTATCGCTTTGAAGCCGATGAGCATGGGGTGGTGATTGCTGAAGAGAAAGAAAGCTATCTAGAAAGCTATCTGGGATTGCATTACCCGGCGATCGATATTCCCGTACCCGCCCGCAAATTGTTTTACAGCAATTGGGTTCGCCAAATTCCCAATATCAATTACACCCCGGCCCGCCTAATTCCCACCCACCATCCCCTAACCAATACACCCCAGGATCTAAGTGCTTGTGTGTTAAGGGGAGTATCTCCCTACCACATTGAATATTTGCAGAATATGGGAGTGGCTGGGACACTGACGATTTCGTTAATTGACGATCGGCGGCTGTGGGGATTAATTGCCTGTCACCATTACAGCCCGCGATTGGTAGATTACGAAACTCGCAAAACCTGTGAGTTTTTAGGACAATTTGCCTCGATCGAACTGGTGCATCAACAAGAGCGAGAATTGAACGTTTACCGATCGCAGGCGAAAACTATTCAGGATAAACTTCAGCAGGCATTCCGGCGAGAGTCTAATTTTATCGAACAGGTATTGACCGAAAATGCTTCTCAATTGCTAGATTTAGTTCACGCTCAGGGAGCTGCAATCCTGCTCGATGGTCGTCTGACATTGGTGGGTCAAACACCATCTGAAGCTGAGGTTGGCGAGCTCGTGCAGTGGTTGGTGCAACAGAACAAAGAACGAGTGTTTGCAACAGCTTCTTTGTCTGAGTTTTATCCCCAAGCGAAGCAATTCAAAGATCGAGCTAGCGGTGTTTTAGCAATCTCAATCTTGCTATGCTACGCCACACAAAAGTCATACCACATCCTGTGGTTCCGACCCGAACAAATTCAAACCATAAACTGGGCAGGTAATCCACAGGATGCTGTGTCGATCGACGAACTTGGAAAAATGCACCTGTGTCCCCGCCAATCCTTTGAACGGTGGCAAGAGACAGTGCGCCAGATGTCTTATCCGTGGCAGATTGCAGAGTTAGAAGCTGCAGCCGAAATGAGACATATCCTCATGCTGGCGGTGTTAGAATTTTCGCAAGCTGCCCTAGAACACGCTGCTGAAAGGGCAGCAATAGCCAACCGTGCCAAAAGCCAGTTCCTTGCCAACATGAGCCACGAGCTCAGAACGCCGCTCAACGCCATTCTGGGATTTACCCAGCTTATGAACCGCAGCCCCTATATCCCAGAAGAATTTCAAGAGCATTTAGGCATCATTACCCGTAGTGGAGAACATCTGCTGACATTGATCGACGATGTTTTGCAAATGTCTAGGATTGAAGCAGGGCAATTGGTACTGAGTAAAAGCTGTTTTAATCTGCATCGACTGCTGGGTTCTATTAACGAGATGTTCTCCCTCAAAGCGCCTGAGAAAGGGTTACATCTGAGCAGCGAGTGGGATGCTACTGTGCCCCGTTATGTGTGTGGCGATCAAGCAAAACTTCGCCAAATCTTGATTAATCTGCTTGGGAACGCGCTCAAATTTACCACAACAGGAAGCATAGCCCTGCGCGGACGAGCTTTTTCATCAGATGATATGCCATCCGGTACAAATTGCGATCGGGCCACTAATCAACCCGATGTTAAACCAACTATTACCCTGTGTGTCGAAGTTGAGGATACCGGATCTGGCATTTCCCCCTCAGATTTAGAATCGATTTTTGACGCATTCATCCAAACCAATCGCGGTCGTCACGATCGAGGAACAGGTTTAGGACTGTCTATCAGTCGTGAGTTTGCGCGTCTGATGGGAGGCGATATCACCGTGCGAAGCACCCTGGATCGAGGCTCGACTTTTACCTGCAAAGTCGTTTTGGAACTACCAGAGTCCCTTGATTTAGAGGAACCTGAAACGAGCGATCGGATTATCGGGCTCGCACCTGGGCAACCTATCTACCGAATTCTAGTAGTAGAAGATGTTCTAGAAAATCGGCAACTGCTGGTGACGCTGCTGGAGTCAGTTGGGTTTGATGTGTGTGCCGTGGAAAATGGGGTAGAGGCGATCGAGCGCTGGCAAACATGGCACCCTGACCTGATTTTGATGGACATTCAAATGCCTGTCATGGATGGTTATGAAGCCACCAGACAGATTCGATCGCAACAGTCATTAGTCCTTAGTCATGGGTCATCAGCAGACACGAGAGGGCAAATGTCACAGGACAAAAGACAAATTACACGCATCATTGCCCTCACTGCCTATGCTTTTGAAGACGATCGCATCGCCAGTCTGCAAGTCGGTTGCGATGACTACATTGCCAAGCCGTTTACTGAAGACACACTTTTCGCCAAAATAGCTCATCACTTGGGCGTCCGCTACTGCTACGCCGAAAAAGTTCGACCAGACTCATCAGCTTCGCCACCAAAGATATTTACTCCCGACTTGAAAACCATGCCAACCAAGTGGATTGCAGAAGTTCATGAAGCAGCACTCGATCTTAGTGATAATAAGCTTTATCAACTTATCGCTCAAATTCCCAAGGACAAACAAGATTTCATCGCGGCGATGACATCTCTGGTCGATAACTTTCAGCTTGAAGCGATCGCAACTCTCACCCAGATTTAGAAAGAAGACCATGACAGCTATATTCAAACTTGCCGCCGAAACGAATATTCTCATCGTGGATGATACCCCAGACAATCTGCGCTTGTTAGCCAAAATTCTAGAATCACAGGGCTATATTGTGCGTAAAGCGCTCAACGGCAGAATGGCACTCCAAGGTGTTCATCGCGACCCACCGAGTCTAATTTTACTTGACATAAATATGCCGGAGATGAATGGGTACGAAGTCTGCCAAAAGTTAAAAGCATCGGAAGCGACTGCTCAGATCCCGGTTATTTTTATCAGTGCGCTCGAAAGAGTAGAAAACAAGGTACAAGCCTTTGAACTGGGTGGTGTAGACTATATTACCAAACCCTTTCAAGAGCAGGAAGTGCTGATGCGAGTAAAAAATCAATTACTCATCCAACAGCAACGCCAACAACTGCTCGAACAAAATCAACGTTTAGAACACGAAATCCAAGAACGTCTGAGGGCAGAAGCCGAAGTAAGGCAGCTATCCGTGACGGATGAATTAACTGGATTATATAACCGACGTGGCTTCTTTTTACTAGCCGATCAACAACTCAAAATTGCTCGACGCACGCAAACATCCTATTTTATTTTGTTCGCTGACTTAGATGGTTTGAAAAAGATTAACGACACTTTCGGACACGAAATGGGAGACAGAGTAATCGTTGACGCAGCTCAAATATTGAAGCAAACCTTTCGTGAGGCGGATATTGTGGCTCGACTGGGAGGAGATGAATTTGCTTTATTTATTCCTAATTTTTCGGGTGATTCATCTACTAATTTTCATGCTCGGCTGCAAGAAAATATAGATCGCTTTAATCAACAGTCCGAGCGAGCTTCTATATCAATAAGTCTTGGTGTGGAGTTTGGGGATTTAAACAATGAAGTTTTATTAGAAGAATTGCTGGCCAAGGCTGACAAACTAATGTACGAGCATAAACGCACTAAACGCTGTTTAAATCCTCAACCGTTCTTTTGAGAACAGCGATATTGGATCGCCATAAGCATTATTTATTAAACGTGAGTTCAACCCAGAAAGAGTAAACTGAAAACAAGATAGGGAAACAGCTTGAAGACTTTAGACCCTCAGCCGCCAAACACGATTCTCTCCCTGTATTAGGTTAAGGGTGTGGGGAGCATCTCAGTTTTGCATTTACAGTGCGAGCGTCCCCGCTCGCGTATTGTTCAATACGCGAGCGGGGACGCGCGCACAACAAAAAAAAAAAATCTTTTTACAAAAC
>NZ_JAUBOV010000185.1:0-2424 GCF_036700405.1 Microcoleus sp. T3_D1 | reverse complement strand
CATTAATTGGCGGTGACATTCTACTACAAGGCGGAAATTTAACAGCTTATACCGGACAAATATTACTTGGCAGCGTCAAAAGTCCTGGTTTAGTACAATTTGAACCGACAGCTTTAGGTCTGAATTTAAACTACGGAAATATTCAGAACTTCGGCAATATTGAAATGAACGGTGCATTTATAAATACCAGCGGATTAGGAGGGGGAAAAATTGACATCAGAGGTGGAAACATCGCCGTCAGTAGTTCGGGAATTTATGGACTGACACTGGGAAATATTGATGGTAGAGGCATTGACATCAATGCTCAAAACTTGCGAGTAGAGAGAGGGTCACAAATTTTCACCCCGACAGTGGGAGAGGGGAAGGGGAGCAATATCAACATCCACGCTACTGAGTCAGTAGAAATGATCGGCCTGGGAACTGAAGGCTATCAGCGGTTTTACAGCCAATTTCTGGCATCAGGAACGCTCAATCCTTTTGACCCGCAAATTCTTCTAATCACTGGTACTGTTGGCAATGGAGCCGCCGGAGACATTAACATTGACACCGGACGGCTGCGGCTGCGCGATGGGGTAGTGGGCGGTACCGGCACCCTGGGTGCAGGAAATGGCGGAAATCTGAATATCCGTGCTAACACCGTCGATCTCGTCAGTTCTGCGATCAATAACGGCACAACGACGGAAAGTACCGGCTCTGGCGGAAGCATAACTGTTGACGCACAACGGTTAATCCTGCGCGATGGCTCCAATCTCGTCAGTATTAGCCGCAATAATGGAGCATCGGGGAATATCGCGATAAAAGCGAATGAATCTGTAGAATTGTCGGGGAGCCTCCCTGGAAATGGGGCACAAACTGTACTAGGCACGAACTCTTTCGATGGGAATGGGAAAGCCGGGGATATTACGATCGACACTAAGCGGCTGAGTGTTTCTAATGGAGCTGCAATTACTTTATCGACTGGTGCGATTATTGGTGAAAACGTATTTTCTACCAGTGGGGGGGCTGGAGGAAATTTAACTGTCAGAGCTTCAGAGTCTATAGAAGTGAGCGGCGTGTCTGGAGTTTTGGGGAGTGCGAGCTTCGCACCAAGTGCTCTGGCTACTCAAAGTACAAGCTCTGGTATGGGTGGAGATATCCGCCTCTCTACGCCCATGCTCACTCTAAGAAATGGGGGTATTATTACTGCGGCTTCTTTGGGTGCAGCAGATGCAGGAGATATTACAGTTAATGCCGATCGCACAGAAGTCCAAGGCAGTGGGAATAGCGGTGGGTTCAGCAGTAGAATTGAGGCTTCGGCTGGCAGGGCGCTGAATTTTGTCAATCCCAATGCTACGGCCAATGCGGGTTCGTTGAATCTGAATGCCGATCGACTAATTGTCCGAGATGGAGCTACAGTGACAGTGCAGGCTACGGGAACCGGACGCGCTGGTAATATCAATATTGTCGCAAATTCGATCGCTCTTGATAACAAAGCGATGATTGACGGTACGACTGTATCCGGTACTGGAGCAAATATTAACCTGCAAGCGCGAGACATCCAATTGCGCCGCAACAGCCAAATTACCACCGATGCAGGCAGTTCAGACGGCGGCAATATCAACATCAACAGCGACATTCTTGTCGCCCTCCCGCAAGAAAACAGCGACATTACAGCCAACGCCCGCACAGCAGGCGGCGGCCGCGTCAATATCAATGTCCCCAATGTGTTTGGTTTTACAGCAGTCGGCCGCGAACAAGTCAGAAGCAGGTTGGGGCTCAGTGACGGCGAATTTGCAGCGTTGCAAGTAAGTCCTACTTCTCTAATTCCTAGCAGCGACATCGCCGCCATTTCCCAAAGTAGTGGCCCGGCTTTGCAAGGTAGTGTTACATTTAGTTCTGTTGGAGTGAATCCCGTTCAAGGTTTAGTGGAACTGCCGCAAAATGTGGTCAATCCGGCTGCGTTAATTGCTGCAAATCCCTGCATCGAAGGGGCTGAGAACGAGTTTACTGTGACTGGGCGGGGGGGATTGCCACCGAGTCCTAATGAAGTTCTCAGCAGCGCAGGAGAACCGTTTCCGTGGGTGGAACCAGCGGTAGGTGGAAGTCAGCAAGTAGAAGGTCAAAGAGTATCCAGAGAAATTCGGCCAACAGAAATTATGCCCGCTCAAGGTTGGGTAATGGACGATCGAGGACAAGTGACGCTGGTAGCATATAATTCTGGTGGTGGTGGATCTATTCGCAGTCCGAAACCGACGGGTGTTTGCGTACCTCAATAGGTAATCTTCAGCTTTTAGCTAACCCCTCGCTATTTTCCTAAAAGTAAATTAACCAGACTTAAAAGATGCCCGGCCAATCTTCCGCCCTATTCTTTGCATTATTACTGCTGTGTCCTTTCCCCGGCGTCGCCCAAATCATCCCCGATAATAGCTTGGGTGCAGAAAGTTC
>NZ_JAUBOV010000072.1:0-41383 GCF_036700405.1 Microcoleus sp. T3_D1 | reverse complement strand
AATATTTTTTCTTTCCAGGTATTGAGTTGATTTTGGCTTTCTGTTAAGAGTTGCTTGACTAATGATTGAAAGGCTTTGACAACGGCGGCGTAAGGGATATTTCGTTGAAATTGGTCGAATTTTCCGGCAATAAAATAACCTCTGGCTTTAGTAATTGGTTTATAAACTTCTTGTACTAAGGCGGATTTACCAATGCCAGAGTAACCGGATACTAGCATCATTTCGGTGCTGCCTCTGCTGACTCGCTCAAAGGCTGCTAATAAGGTTTCAACTTCTGTTTCTCTGCCGTAGAGTTTTTCGGGGATGAGGAAATGGTCTGTAATATCCTGCGTCCCCAATGCAAACGTCTCAATGTTACCCGTGTTTTGTAATTGAGCCAGACAAATCTCTAAATCGTGTTTCAGTCCTAATGCACTCTGATAGCGATTTTCCGCATCCTTGGCCATCAGTTTACTAACAATTTGGGATAAAATTAGGGGGACTTCGGGCTTGATTTGATGTACGGGAATCGGCTGTTTGGCTAGATGACAATGCACTAACTCCATTGGGTCGTCTGAGTCGAAGGGTAACTGTGTTGTCAACAATTCATAGAAGGTGACACCCAGGGAATAAAAGTCACTCCGATAGTCAATGCCTCGATTCATTCTTCCTGTCTTTTCTGGGGAGAGATAAGCTAAGGTTCCTTCGAGGGTGTTGGGATTCTGGATTTCTTGGGTTTCTCTCGGCAGCAGGGAAGAAATACTGAAGTCAATGAGTTTAATTTGTTGGCTATGTGGGTTAATCAGAATATTGGCAGGTTTGATATCTTTATGAATAACTCGGTTTTGGTAGAGAGAGTGGAGAATATTTGCTAGTTCCCTGGCTAGGTTGAGAAAGTTTTCTAAAGATAGAGATGTATCGGGTGGGTTGTTATCAATTGCTACCTCGGCATAAGTAGACAGGGAAACTCCTCCAAAGTCCTCCATTATCAAAGCATAGGCGTTTTTGTAAGGTGTTAAATCGAGGGGTTCAACCACTCCAGGCAGACGTAGATTTTTGGCGATGGTATATTGGTTGCGGAATTGCAGCAGTTCGCTGAAGCTGGGGTATTCGTTTCGCAGCAGTTTGATGACGACTGGAGTCCGATCGCTCTCCCGAACACCGCGATAGACTAGAGTGCGAGACCCTGCATAGAGTTGTTCTGTTATGCGATACCCAGGCAGGTCAGTAATTGTCTCCATTTTCCAGTCCTCAATAAATTGGGGGTTACTATATATCTAGTTTACTCAGCCAACTTGGAAAATTATCAATAGCCTCTAATGTTCCTGCACTTGTCAGTGGGCGTTCTGTACCAACGAACACAGATCGTTCGATACTGAAGCCATATTATTAATTGTTTTACGGCTTTAGATTACCAACTGATAATAAGCGGTAATCCAGGTCGAAAATCTACCTGTTGTCCCTGCACTTCTCCATCAAAACCCAGCTCCACAAAATACTCGGTTCCTATCCGTAACTTTAGCTGATTTGTCTCAAGCACTGCTTGAAGTTCAGGTGACGGATTATTGGCAGCAGGACTGAATAATTCTACGCGAGTAATTTCGCGGAAACCCACACCATGATCCAAAGGCTGTGACTTATCAGCAGAGTATTGATCGGGA
The DNA here is from genome assembly GCF_036700405.1 of Microcoleus sp. T3_D1. Taxonomy (NCBI): domain Bacteria; kingdom Bacillati; phylum Cyanobacteriota; class Cyanophyceae; order Oscillatoriales; family Microcoleaceae; genus Microcoleus; species Microcoleus sp. T3_D1. Next base: position 39,743 of record NZ_JAUBOV010000072.1, on the reverse strand, counting down.
CGTTTACCAAAGGAAATTTGGAAAAGCATGGGCTCAGTCAAAACATCACTATTTGTTCCTACTGCGATACTCATCGTTTCAGATAAATAAGGTGGATGATATGCCCAACTAGAAAATGCAACTGTGTCCTCAGAACCTTTGGCTGGACGCAAACAGATGCCAAACGGACACGCACCATTATTCCGATTTGTCGATCGCTCCCAAAGACGAGTCAGATGAATTGGCTCAGACTTCGCCTCTTCTGGATCGTGAATCCATAACAATTCCAACATTGCGTTATGGAAAAAGAAAGAGCGATTGGCTGTACCTTGTCCGCGATGAATGCGAGATCCACCCTCAACTAAACCGAAGGATGATAAACGATTAGCTTCGGAAGCACCAATATCAGTAAGGATGAAAAGATGGTCGAATTCAAATGTCATAGCATTGTTGATAGACTCGATCGATCGCTCAAGTAATTTTAATCCCCTGTGATTGCTTTTTTTCCGATGGCCCCGCTTATAAGCTGTCACGCATTTAAATTGCATATTTAGGGCGGGCGAGACGCCCACCCCACAAAGCTTAGATTATTTTTTGACATTCAATTTAAATGCACAACAGCTTACTGCACAGCTTACTGTACCAAAATGCCAAACCTCTACTCAGTCAATCTTTCCCAATCTAAAATCTAAAATCTAAAATCTAAAATCGCCCGATCGATCGCCCCAAGCTTCAAGTTACAACTAGATTGAGGAACCATCCGCCCGCATCCAGCAGTCTCAACATCCAGTTAGCGACAATTCTGCTAGAGTCAGGTCATCATCCCGTGCATCTTGTAGAGAGGCGATTCGCAGCCTCTGCCCCGAAAGCAGTAAAATCCCATCAGCTTGTCACCTGCCACCCGATCGGCAGTAACTTAAAAATTAAGGTAGTTTGAAAATAATCGCCCAAAGTTGAAAGAAACCTTGACATCTGACCTAAACTCTCTAACTTAGACCCTCTAGCTGCGCTGCCATCCATATTTAAAAGATGCCATGTCAACCTTAGTCATCGTCGAATCTCCGACCAAAGCCCGCACCATCCGCAACTTCCTGCCCTCCACCTACCGTGTAGAGGCATCGATGGGCCATGTCCGCGACCTACCATCCTCGGCCGAAGAAATACCAGAAGCCGTTAAAGGAGAAAAATGGGCGCAACTGGGCGTAAACGTGGAAGCAGACTTTGAACCCCTCTACGTCATCCCGAAAGATAAAAAGAAAATTGTTAAAGAACTCAAAGACGCCCTCAAAGACGCCACAGAACTGATTCTAGCCACTGACGAAGACCGGGAAGGCGAAAGCATTTCCTGGCATTTGCTGCAAATCCTCAAACCCAAAGTGCCCATCAAGCGGATGGTGTTTCACGAAATCACCCGCGAAGCTATCCGCGACGCTTTGACTCACTGCCGCGATATCGACAATCGAGTTGTACAAGCCCAAGAAACTCGCCGAATTCTCGACAGACTCGTCGGTTACACACTCTCTCCGCTACTGTGGAAAAAAATCGCTTGGGGTTTGTCCGCCGGTAGAGTGCAGTCAGTCGCTGTACGCCTGTTGGTGCGCCGGGAACGGGAACGCCGCGCTTTCCGCCAAGGTAGTTACTGGGATTTAAAAGCCCTTTTGGAAAAGGGCAAAATTTCCTTTGATGCCAAACTCGTGACTGTCGGCAATGTAAAAGTTGCAAACGGCAGCGATTTTGATGAAAATACCGGGCAAATTATCGCAGGCCGCCGCGTACTTTTGCTCAACGAAGAACAGGCGCGGGCTTTACTCTCACGCATTCAAAACAAACCTTGGACTGTCACCAATCTCGAAGAACGGCCAGTCACCCGCAAACCTTCGCCGCCGTTTACGACCTCGACTTTGCAGCAGGAAGCTAACCGCAAACTGAGGCTGGGTGCGCGGGAAACCATGCGAATAGCCCAAAGTCTCTACGAACGCGGTTTTATCACCTATATGCGGACGGATTCGGTGCATTTGTCCGAACAGGCTTTAGAAGCGGCGCGCAGTTGCGTGCAAGAACTTTACGGCAGCGAATACCTCAGCCCCCAACCGCGCAAATACACTACGAAAAGCAAAGGCGCCCAGGAAGCCCACGAAGCTATCCGTCCCGCCGGCAGCACTTTTCGGACTCCGCAGCAAACTGGATTGGATGGGATTGATTTCCGTCTCTACGATTTGATTTGGAAGCGGACTGTGGCTTCTCAAATGGCCGATTCCCGCCAAACTCACGTCACGGTATTAACTCAGGTAGAAGATGCCGGTTTCCGTTCCAGCGGCAAACGCATTGATTTTCCAGGCTTTTTGCGCGCCTACGTGGAAGGTTCCGACGATCCGAATGCGGCGTTGGAAGACCAAGAGGTGATTTTGCCGGCGCTGAAGGTGGGGGATAAACCTAATTGTAAGGATTTAGGGGCAGTTGGCCACGAAACTCAACCTCCCGCCCGCTACACGGAAGCTTCTCTGGTGAAAATGCTGGAAAGCGAAGGTGTGGGCCGTCCGAGTACCTATGCGAGTATTATCGGTACAATTGTCGATCGGGGATATGCGAAATTAATAGCTAACGCCCTAATTCCGACATTCACCGCTTTCGCCGTCACGACTTTATTGGAAACACATTTTCCCGATTTAGTAGACACCGGTTTTACTTCCAGAATGGAACAAACCCTCGATGAAATTGCTACTGGCGAGGCGAAATGGCTGCCGTATTTGCAAAAGTTTTATACAGGGGAAACCGGACTCGCAACCCAAGTCAAAGAACAGGAAAGCCAGATTGACGCGAAAGTTGCCCGAACTGTGGTATTAGAGAATATCACGGCAAAAGTTTGCATCGGTAAATACGGCGCTTACCTCGAATCTGAAAACGAAGAAGGCCAGGTGAAAGCGTCGATTCCCCAGGATTTGACTCCGGCAGATTTAGACCCGGAAAAAGTTGAGTTTCTGTTAAAACAAAAGACGGAAGGCCCGGAAAAATTGGGTCTTCACCCGGAAACCGGGGAACCAATTTATGTGCTGATTGGCAGTTATGGGCCATACGTTCAGTTAGGGGATGTTTCGGAAACGAACAAGAAACCGAAGCGGGCTTCTTTACCGAAGGGGACGGATAAGGATAGCGTGACGGTGGATATGGCGGTGAGTTTGTTGACTTTACCTCGGTTGTTGGGCACTCACCCGGAGACGGGGGCGAAGGTGCAAGCTAATTTGGGGATGTACGGGCCTTATGTGGTGCATGACCAGGGTAAGGTGGGGAAAGATTATCGATCGATCAAACCGCCGGATGATGTTTTGACGATCGAGCTCGATCGGGCATTGGAAATGTTAGCGCAACCGAAAGCCGCCCGCGGCAGCAGCAAAACAGCTACACCTTTGAAGGAATTGGGCGCGCATCCAGAATCGGGAGAACTTATCAATGTTTACGACGGCCGTTATGGGCCCTACGTCAAACACGGCGATATCAATGCTTCTTTGGCTAAGGATGAATCTGTGGAGAATTTCACCTTACAAAAAGCACTGGATTTGTTAGCAGCGAAGGAAGCAGCGGGCGGCGGAAAATCTAGCAGCAAGTCGAAGAAGTCAACTAAGACTGCGGCGGCGAAATCGGAGACTGCGGCGAAGAAGACTGCAGCGAAGAAAACTACTGCTAAGAAGACGACGACTGCTGCGAAGAAAACGACTACTAAGAAGGCTGCGACTGCGACAACAGCCAAGAAAACAACTAAGTCAAGTTAGTTGAGTTTTCTGTAATATTGGAAACCCGGTTTATTAGTAGAAAAACCGGGTTTTTATCGGGTTCTTTCGTTTATCCGCGAGTCCGTCAGGGAATGAATTCCCTGTCTCATAGCGAAAGTCGGTTGAAACCGACTAAAGAATAGTGACCAATACTCGATGCAGGTTTTTTTGTGTTTTTTGCTTTAGCAATCTTTTATTTTTATGATATAATCAAGACGATCCATCTAGTAATTGGAGTAATTTAATCACCATGAGAGCTGAACTTATGGTACAACCTTCCTACTGGATCGATCGTGAGATTTCGATTCAGAAAGTCAGAAATCTTTACTTATTCAAATTTACGGAAAACCTGCAAGCCCGATTAGAAGAACTAGCGGACAGAAAAAAGGCTAATCTTTTAACTTCAGAAGAGGTTGTAGAATTAGCAAGCTTACTAGAACTAGATCGGATTTTTACCTTAATTAACGCTAAAGTTATAGCAGCCTCATGTCAGTTAGACACTTAATTAATTAGCAGTGCCAATCAGAAATATGTTAAGGCTTGACAGGCAGTGGAACAGAATACCCCTCTCCTAAGATATGTGCGACAAAGCTAGTTCGAGCGTAGAAAGCACGAGATGTGCTGCCATGCCCTGGCCCTTTAGTTCTTGGCTGCACAAGTTGGCCCATTTTTCCAGTAAGGTTTGAAAATCCTTGAGTTATAATCGTTTCTCGAACAAGGTTGTAGTCTGCTTTCACTTGCTCGTAGATTTGAGGATTATCAAGATCGAAGGAAGCAACTGAATGCACAAGAGAACGATTATCTGCTTGGCTCTCAAATACCCGTGCAACAACAACCATTTTCTGTAGTTTGTTGAAGAGATGGCTTTCCTCAAATTCTTTGCTTCGGACTTCTACTGGATCTATCATCGTGATTGCCATCGTTTCTTTGACTTTGAGTTCCCCTGTTCGTTTAGGTATTAGTGGAACCAGCTTTAGCTCCCAACTGCCAAAATTAGGCGATCGAGATGAGTTAAGGGCTAATCCCAAATAGCGTTCAATTGTATGCCCAGCCCAACCCTTGTTTTTCTTATCTTTTGTGCTCCAAACCGTTACACGGTGATGATCTGCTAGTTGTCGAAGATCTTGACCTACCAATGTAGTGAGTCTTGTAATTGCCTCTAATCTTTCCATAGATGACCTTACTTCAATGCAAGTGGTAACTCCACTTGAGCAGGATTACTTAAACGTTTAATCGAGAGTTCAACATGACCTGCATCTGCTTCACAACCAATAAATTTCCGCCCTAATGATAAAGCTGCAACTCCCGTTGTGGAGGAACCCGAAAAAGGATCAAAAACTAGATCGTCTGGGTTTGTGCTTGCTCGAAGGCAACGCGCAACAAGGTCAATAGGTTTTTGCGTCGGATGCTTACCATAGAGTTTTTCATCTTTGCCAGGAGTAGACATTCGCCAGACATTCTTCATCTGTTTGTCGCCATTCTCAGCCTTCATTTCCTCATAATTGAATGTGTAACGTTCTTTTCCTTTACGTGCTTTGGTTGCCCACAGGATTAGTTCTGTTGAATGAGTGAAACAGCGGCACCCCAGATTTGGAGGTGGAGCAGGTTTTTCCCAAATAATATCATTGAGAATACGAAAGCCAAGCTGCTGCATAGCAAATCCGACTGATGGATACACATGGAGAGTACCCGTTACCCAGATGGTACCAGTTGGTTTAAGAAGCCGATAACAAGCAGCCAACCATGCTTTGTTAAATTCATGGTCTAGCTCAACACCTTGACTGCGATCCCATTCCCCCTTGTTTACTTTGACCATACGACCAGCGACGCAGGTAATACCATCATTGGAAAGGTTGTAAGGCGGATCGGTCCAGATGCAGTCTACGCTTTCAGCAGGCAGCAAAGCCATGAGTTCCAAAGTATCGCCGTGATAAAGGTGAGACAGTCCATCATGCGATCGCCAAGCTAGCTCCGGCTTTAGCTGTTCAAGTTGTACTTGTGAAGTCATAAGGCTTGTTTACTACTCGGTTGATAGTCGAAAAGCACAATCTAGATTTTAGATTGGAGTTGAAAGCTTATCACAAATTTCGATCGCCCAAGGTTGATCGCCCAAACCCCATATCCCTCACCTCGCGCTGGTCTAAAATCTCTTGGGCCGCAACAAAGGCGATATGTGCGATCGACTTTCACGACAAAACTGCGGCAATCCAGAACTAGAAAGCGTACTATACCGCAAATCGCCCACACTGGAAAATTTTAATACTTTGCTTGAGTAAAACTTGACACAGATCCAAACCATGAATTATATTAGACCTATGGATGCAGCAGACATGATCTAATCATGACATCCCGTTACCCACGAGGGTCGAGGAATTCCGGTAAAGACGTTCTGAATACCAAAATTTATATTTTGGCGAAGGCTCCTTAAGGAGCCTTTGTTATTTTAGGGCTTCGGTAATTCCTTATTCTGCAATAAATTTTTGGCTATGACGAAAAAGCCCACTTTCTTTACTTTACCTATGCCTTCGTATATAGGATAAGCACTGTGTATGTGTAATCTCAGCCTTTTACTTTCTCTAAATGCGGCAAAAGCAACGAAATACTCAACCTCTATACCGTTTGAATCCAAAACTTTAACGATGGCAAATTTTCCATACCCAGCGTGACAAACTAACGTTTCCTTCTCTCCCAATGATTTGACAATACTCGGTAATTGCTTTGAGAGTTGGTATCTCTCAAAATTAAATGTTCTGGACTCTCTGGGCCCATTGTACATTAATAACTGTGATTCTTCGCTAGAAATATCATCAGAATCTTTAGTAAAACAATGTAAACCATAAGTTACTATAAAGTTGTACGTGATTATATTTTTTTCGTCTCTTTTGTCGAGATATTCCACCCAGTCAGCATTAAGATGTGATAAATCATATATTTCACCCTCTAGTATAAAATTTTTCCAGGATATAACTTCTTTTACGGTCTTGAACTTCATACTTACAAAAACAAGGTTATCCGCGAGCGAGCGAGGTTAGTAGCCGCTGCTTATTTTAGGCGCTAGGTCGATCGCATCTTCTGTGGAACACCTTACCATTTCACGCAGTTCAACCACATTTTTACCCGATCGCCTCAAAAATCGGGCGACTCCCCAAAACAAGCGCGGTGATTGGGATGCAACCGTAACCTCGAAACTTCCTTGTAGCTATTCTGATGCACAAACCCCCTATCCCTGACCTCGCGCTGGTCTAAAATCTCCTGGGCCGCCAGAAAGGCCATATGTGCGATCGACCATTTGTGACTCTCAAACCTTTTAAGGAGAAATGTCTGTGGGCGGATGCCATCCAGCACTGACCCACTGACGCCTGACAGTAAGAGCAATATGATTGTTTAGTTGTAGTGCTGTGACTGTTGCGCGACCGCAATCTGTAAGTCCAATAATTTCTGTAGCATCTTCACTCCAAGCAAAATTGTGTGACCATTGTTGAGTGCGCGGATTAAACAACTTAACGTGCTTTTGCGTGACCTGATCGAATGCGTCTGTTTGGGTTCCTTTGTAATTATTGCACAGACTACAAGCCAGCCAGAGATTTTCTTCCTCGTCAGTACCGCCAATCGCTTTAGGAATAATATGGTCAATTTCCAGTATTCCCAAAACATACATTTCTAAACTGCGACAATAACCGCATCGGTTTTGAGCTTGTGCGCTAACTCTGAATCCCACTTCTTCGGAAATCGCCATTTTCCTTATCCTTTTAATGGTTCCAGCAAGCCGCGCCGCACAGCTTCATTTAAGGCTTGAGCTTGTCGCAATAGTCGAGTTTCATATATGTGGATTAAGGCCTGCAATTCAGCCAGTTCTACAGATGCGATCGTACCGGATTGTTGGCGGTCTAACAATTCACTCAATCGTTGTTCTTGGACTGGTTGCAGCCGGAGTTGAGTCTGAGTGATTACTTCTGAATCAGACAGTGCTGATACTGGTTTAGCGGTTGGTAAGAAAAAATTTTCCCGAGTTTCTACTAGAATCTCACTCACGGTGCGGTGGCGTTGCAGCGCTAGCAATTCTGCTTGGTGATAGACTTCATCTGGCAGATTTAGGGTGATTTGGGCGGTCATAGGTGCAAAGCTATGAAACTAATATTTATATTATGCCATATTTTACTTTTAGTATTAGACATCTGCCAAAAAGAAATGAAGAAGGATCTCGCTTGCTAAAAATACGGCGACAGCGACAAAGAAGAAAAACAAGTGAAATTAGTTTAGTTTTCACTCATCCCGAAACCCGGCTTATTAAAAAAACCGAGTTTCTTTATTTATAAAATATTAGTCAAGCTGGCAAAAATAGGTTTGTACTTCCGTCCTTAAAATTCTGTTCTCTTCCTTTGTCTCCTAAGCGTCTGCGGGGTTTGCCCGCCCCTATTTTTTTTGAGACATCTCAACTCAAACTCTTGTCAGGGCTCACTTTTCTGCTTAGTTGTCACCCGTCAGCCAAATCATCCTATTTACTTATTGACAATTGCTCTTCTCTGTTGGATTGTCAGGGAACGTATATATAAGGTTACAAATTGTATCATAAGCAACAGAAAGTACCCAATCTTTTATGTATCGCTCTACAATGGACAAAAGAAACAAGATTAAGAGGCGCGATCGCTATGGGTATGAATGAAAACCTAGACTGGGAAGAAGCATTTGAGTACCGAGCGGGCTTGACAGTGGAGTTGAAGTCCCAGCCCGGGGTTTTGCATACGATCGCATACTATGAAGTGATGATGGTACCGCCCATCTGGTTAGAAAATGACCCGCGTCCCCGCTATTCTCACGAACTGCGAGTCGTTTCCCACCAGCCAACTGTGTCCAATATTTGCCGGATTTCAGAGTGTCCTGTTTTAGTCGCCTCCTAAGTTTTTTCAGCGGGAAATATTGGCGATGGCATCTAGCCAGCAATCAAACCGATGCAGTGATTTTCGGATTGAGATTGCTTTAATCTACTTTGTGGCGATCGCTTACGCTTAAGATATAGATGACGGTCCAGAACGATAGACTCGAATCAATTGACCTGTTAATGTTGCAAGTGAGGAAATAGCTTCATTAATGTTAGTCGCCATTCTTGCTAAGTCCTGGTCTGCCTTACAGACAATAATTCCAGAATGGTCAGGCTGTAAGCTGTGCAGTCTAATAAAATGACGGCGATTTAGAGTTAAAACAGCTCGATTTTCACTGACTGCAAAAGCTAACACTTCTTCGTCAGGAATTTTTTGGTTATCTTTTCCGGCTTCTTGTACTGTCAAAATATTGTGACCCATAGGGCGCAGCAATTCTACAACCTCTCTGGGAAATTGTTCGTCACCATAAACACGCGCCATCATCTTAATCCTCGTCATTCTCGCGGATAGCTATTTCAATTTCATCGGGAAAAGCTGCCGCATAAGCCCAGGCATTTGCTAAATCAGTAGCTGTTAGTGTGGGATAGTTATTTAAGAGTCGAGACTCGTTCATTCCTAAACGACGAAAACTTTCCAGTACCCAAACAGGAATGCGAGTGTTTCTGATACAAGCATCACCGCCGCAGACACCGGGAGTTTTGCTAATTCCTTGCCAGTTGTTGGCTAAGTTTTGGGTTAATAATTGGATGATTTGAGCTTTCTCGGTTGGCGTTAAGGCCAGAAGTTGCGCTTCTAATTCTTTGATATTCATGAAATCTATTTGATTTATGAATTAGGTATGTATTTAATATTGTATGGCATCAATTGCTTGATGAGTCGGAATGACACAAGAACGGGAGCAAAAACAGGATTAACTGGTTTGCTAAATTGTCTCTGCTAGTTAGGTTTCTTGCAAAATGTTGTGAATTAATTCTGCTGCTAGTTCTAACTTATCGCGGTGAGTCAAGGCTTCCATGTCAACGATGACGACTGAGCGACGGTTGGGTGCGGGTGCGGCTGGGGGTGTGGCGGCGGGCAATTCCAGGGTTTCGTAGAAATAATCGATAGGTTTGCTGTAGACGGCGGCGAAGGCGGGTAACTCCCTCTCGGCGTCTACTTTGCGCTTGCCGTTTTCGATAGTAGAGAGCGTCTGCTGGCTCATGGTGATGTCGTAGTTGATCTCTAACTGCTCAATGACCTGCTCTTGAGTCATGCCAAGGAGTTCACGGGTGGCGCGGAGACGCTGCCCAAGGGAAAATGCCATGTCTGAATATCGGATAATCGTGTATTTACAAGAAAATCCTATAAATTTTGTTGACAAAGCTCCACCAGATAAAATAGTATTGCTTAAGATAATCTTGTAAAGCTCAAATAATCATCGCCCCAGTACCAATTTCCAACCAGTCAAAGTCTGTTTGTCAATATCTTGAGAAAGGAATTAGCAATCTTATGAAGAATCAAGTTTTTGTTGGTAGTATCGCGCTCTTAATATTGAGTATATCTCTGCCAGGTAATGCTCAATCAAAGACTCCTGTAACGGATCAATTTGGTGCCACAGGAACGACACCAAATGCCAATGTATGGCGCGACGAGTATAGGAAATTTTACCGCATCAGGCTCAAGCCAGATGGTACTTTCATGACTGAGACTACTGAAATAACAGATGAATTTGGTGTGACGGGAAAAACACCAAATAGCAATGAATGGTTAAAAAGAGTCAGTCAGACTTTCTAGCTGTTGGTGCAGGTAAGGAAGTAAGAAAATTGAAAGGCGATCGCACTTTTTTCAACATCTCGATTAAAGTGCGATCGCCCTTTTTTACAAAATTTGCACTGACTCAGTATTAATTTCAGTTAAATTAGTCAGTTTGATATCATTCGTCAACAGCATTGCATTGAGAAACTTGGCTGTTGCTGCAACTACGGCATCGGGAAGTTTTAGCCTGTAAGTTTTCCGCAAAGCGATCGCCAAATCTTTGATATTACTATCCAGTCCAATCACTGTAACATTAGTCAAAAAATCACGAATCAGTGCCTCTTCTTCTAAACTGAGACTAGAATAAGATAATAATTCTATCTCACTTATCACAGAAACAAAATATTGTCCTGCTGGTAATGGATTTATTAAGCGACCGCCCAAGTAGTACAAAGATACATTAGTATCTAGCACAATTAAATCTTGACTCAATCCCACTCCTCCCTAATTTGTCTCTGGTACTCTAAGGGGTCTTGAGTTAGTTTAATGACACCCGCATACTTGGCTAAATTACTGTTTTCTTTCTTTTGAATTATCAAAGTCTCTAACAGTTGCTCAATTTTCTGCCAGTCCTCGTAATCAATCAGGACTGCAACTGGACGCATTGCTTCGTCAGTCACAAGTTTTTTCTTAACAGGTAGCATTAAGGCCCCCTTCAGATTTAATTTTTAACTTTTCCATTATAGCTCCAGAATTTAAAATGGGCATATCGAAATTACTAGCAGCTTGTGTGACATTTTTTAGCGAGCAATAAAAAAGCGTTCCGATCGCCGGAAACCATCTATAATAGAAAAGTCAGCGCTCGTGACACCGAAATTATGAACATCAAAGTCGTATTAGAACCCAGTGAAGAAGGTGGATATACCGTCTATGTTCCCTCACTGTCAGGCTGCATCAGTGAAGGGGAAACCCTTGATGAAGCGTTAGCAAATATTCAAGAAGCGATTGAACTTTACTTGGAGCCGATGGAAGAGGAATTGAGCATTTCCGAAGGTGCAATTGTGAGGCAATTGGTGCTGTGAGCAGCGATCGCACTTTTTTCAACATCTCGATGAAAGTGCGATCGCCAAAATCTATGGGTCATATCTATCTGTGACTGATAACTGTCTCCCCTTTAGCCTCAACCTCATCAACCTTTAAAGTTTTATCCCGCTGCCCAAACTCATCCAGCAACTTAAAAAAATACTCAAACCCCTCCTTTTCATCCACTGAGTAAAGCATGATAATTTTTGCCCAAGAATTCACCGACAGTACCTTAAACCGTCTCTGCAACCAAGGCTGAAACTCCCCGAAAAACTCATTTTCCTGTTCGCTTGACTCAATTCCTAATTCTCGCCTCGCTGTTTTATAACCCGCCAAAAACATAAACAAATCGCTAACCGAAGGTTTCCCAATGTACATCCCCGGTCTAGCTTTTATTTTTTCTATAATCTCCAGCAATCCACTCATCCTTACCTCTTGTTTGAGCTTGACACTTCCATTTTACAAACTTTCCAACTCTTCCACAACAAATTCCTCACTTTGACAGTGAAAATCCTTAACCCATTCTTCCCTTAACATCCCATCTGTTGATAGGTTGTCAAAGACTAGACCTGCCACTTCAACGCCATAATGTTTACCGTTCACTGTAATCGATTCTTCAACTCCCAGACGTTCTAGACGTTCGCTGATCATGTAATCTTCCTCCTGATATCTTGTTCTCAGTCTCAGAATCTTTCCCTGAAGGCCTTGTTGTTCTAGCCATTCCATAACAGCTACAGCACAGCGATCGCATTCAAGAATCTTGAATTGACGTACTATTTTTTTAATTTCTTGATAAATCTCTAAATTAGAAAAATTGCTCACCCTTTTACCCTGAGCCTAGACAAACATACAGAACTCTACCAGAAAAGGAGTCAGCGGACAATTCGCCTGCATAAATAAAATTTAATTCACATATAAATCATTACGAGTTCTACCTTGAGAAGTATCTTTTTGGGGACTTGCACAGCACATCCGGCGACCCGCTGCACATACGTATCAGGTGCACAGTGCACACTCTCCGCAAACTCTTGTGTAAATCCTATTTTCTATTGCTTAATTCCTTGATCCCCCAAAAACTTCCCCTTTCTTCCCTCAGAATGGTGCGATGTTTAGCCAGAAATTAACATTGATTTAAACTTTTATTGAGGCATAAACGAGCTAGAATTCAATAGTTTGCGTGGAAGACATGGAGGTTAAATACAGAAAGTCTGCGATAACAAATTAATATCGATCGCACTTCCCGATCGCACTTTACAAAACAACCACAACTTAGGAGTCAATCGCTAATCATGCTAGGAACAACCGAGATCCCGCAATTAAAGCCACTTTCCGACTCAGAACTACACAAAATGAACGCCTACTGGCGGGCGACAAACTACCTATCCGTCGGACAAATCTATCTCCTCGACAACCCCCTACTCAAAGAACCCCTCAAAATCGAACACGTCAAACCGAGACTCCTCGGACATTGGGGCACAACTCCAGGTTTAAACTTCATCTACGTTCACCTCAACCGCATCATCAAAGCCCAAGACCTCAACACCATCTACATCGCAGGCCCCGGACACGGCGGGCCGGGCTTGGTCGCCAACACCTATCTCGAAGGCACTTACAGCGAATATTACTCGAACATTTCCCAAGATGAAGAGGGTATGAAGCGCCTGTTCAAACAGTTCTCCTTTCCCGGCGGTATCCCCAGCCACGTCGCCCCGGAAACCCCCGGTTCGATTCACGAAGGCGGCGAACTCGGCTACGCCCTCGTCCACGCTTACGGTGCCGTCTTCGACAATCCCGATTTGATTGTGGCGGCCGTTGTCGGCGACGGGGAAGCTGAAAGCGGCCCCTTGGCTGCTAGCTGGCATTCTAACAAGTTTCTCAACCCGGTTCGCGACGGGGCTGTGTTGCCGATTTTGCACTTGAACGGCTACAAAATTGCCAATCCAACGCTGTTGGCCCGCATTCCGCAGGAGGAATTGGAAAGTTTGATGGTCGGTTATGGCTACAAACCTTATTGGGTGGAAGGTTCAGACCCGGAAACCATGCACCAGTTGATGGCTGCGACTCTCGATACCGCGATCGGCGAAATTAAGGCGATTCAGGAAAAAGCCCGGACAGAGGGCTATTCCGGCCGTCCGCAGTGGCCGATGATTGTGATGAAAACTCCCAAAGGCTGGACGGGACCGAAGGAAGTTGACGGTAAGAAAACTGAGGATTATTGGCGATCGCACCAAGTCCCACTTTCGGAAATGGCTTCTAAGCCGGGACACGTCCAACTCCTGGAAGATTGGATGAAAAGCTATAAGCCGGAAGAACTCTTCGACGAAAACGGTAAGTTAATTCCCGAATTAGCAGAACTCGCACCCAAGGGCGATCGGCGCATGGGGGCCAATCCCCACGCTAACGGCGGCCTGCTGCTGCGAGACTTGAAAATGCCGAAATTTGAAGACTACGCCGTTGACGTGCAAAAACCGGGCACTGTAATGGCAGAAGCAACCCGCGTTTCCGGCCGTTTCCTGCGAGACGTGATGACACTGAATCAGGAAAACGCCAATTTCCGCATTGTCGGGCCTGACGAGACGGCCTCAAACCGCCTCGATCCGGTGTTTGAAGTGACGAACCGGGTGTGGGCGGGGGAAATTTTGCCCGAAGACGACCACATCTCCCCCGACGGCCGGGTGATGGAAGTCCTCAGCGAACATCTCTGTCAGGGATGGCTGGAAGGCTATTTGCTGACGGGACGCCACGGCTTTTTCTCTTGCTACGAAGCGTTTATTCACATCATCGATTCGATGTTCAACCAACACGCTAAGTGGTTGAAAACTACTAACGATATTCCTTGGCGCAGACCGATCGCCTCTCTCAACTACCTGCTAACTTCTCACGTTTGGCGGCAAGACCACAACGGTTTTTCTCACCAAGATCCGGGTTTTATCGACCACGTAATTAACAAGAAAGCGGAAGTGGTGCGGATTTATTTGCCGCCGGATGCGAACACTTTGCTGTCAGTAACGGATCACTGTCTCCGCAGTCGCCACTATGTCAACGTGATTATTGCAGGGAAGCAGCCGGCCTTGCAGTATTTGGATATGGATTCTGCGATTAAACACTGTACGGCCGGCATCGGCATTTGGGAGTGGGCCAGCAACGATAAAGGCGGCGAACCGGATGTGGTGATGGCTTGCGCGGGTGATGTTCCGACGCTGGAAACTTTGGCTGCGGTTGACATTCTCCGCCGAGATTATCCTGATTTAAAAGTGCGGGTGGTGAATGTGGTGGATTTGATGACGCTGCAACCTGCTAGCGAACATCCCCACGGTTTGTCTGACAAGGATTTTGATACTTTGTTCACGAAAGATAAGCCGGTAATTTTTGCTTTTCACGGCTATCCTTGGCTGATTCACCGCTTGACTTATCGCCGGACAAATCACCCGAATATTCACGTTCGGGGTTACAAGGAAGAGGGAACGACTACGACGCCGTTTGATATGGTGGTGATTAATGACCTCGATCGATTCCATTTAGTTGGAGATGTACTCGATCGCGTTCCCAAACTGAGTTCTGTCGCAGCTTACGGCAAACAAGCTGTCCGTGACAAGCTGATCGAACACAGGCACTATATCAACGAACACGGCGATGATATGCCGGAAATCCGCGACTGGAAGTGGCCGCACGCGGGCCCGGTTTCGCCGGAAGCGCCGAAGGAAACGAAAGATCCGACAACGACAGGAGATCAAACCGTGCGATCGGGTGCTCCTGGGTAGGTGCGATCTCTGTCTGAAAAGAAAGTCCTCAGAAATTGAGGGCTTTTTTTAGTTGTTATGAGAAATCTGTCGTTAGTCCGCGAGTCCGCCAGGGGTTGAAAACCCCTGTCTCATAGCAAAAGTCGGTTGAAACCGACTATCGATTTTAGATTTGAGATGTTAGATTGGGAATTATTGATTTGAGATTGGAGATTTGAGATTTGAAATTAGGAATTAAGTGGTTTATTTAATTGGCGTTTCAGTCCTCTTTTAGAGGACTTTCGCTATGAGACGGGGGTTTTCAACCCCCGGCGGACTTGCGGGTTAATCGATATCTTCATGCTTGTGCCATCTGCGTTAACGAGGCTAGCGCGCGATCGAGTAATACCTCAACTTGGGCGCGAGTTACTCCCGGAAACCATTCGAGAAACTGGTCAATAGAGGCCCCATCTTTAAGGTTCTCGAAAAAGGCGGCAACAGGTACGCGCGTTCCCCGAAATATCCATGCACCACTCACCTTGCTTGGATGGCGTTCAATGACTTCAAAGAGGTCTATAGTCTCCATGACATTCCTCGCTTGTTGCGGATGAAGTAAAACAACTAAGATAGAATTCATCTTAGCATAAATCAATGGTGGTTTAGGATTTGTACATTCAAAAGAGGCGGGAATGCTTAAAGAAATAGAAATCCAAAATTTTAGGTGTTTTGAGCAAATCAAAATTTCTGGGTTTGAAAGAGTAAATTTAATCGGCGGTAAAAACAATGCTGGCAAGACAGCCTTGCTAGAAGCACTTTTACTGACTGTGGCTCCACAATCTAAAACTCTAACAATGCTAAGAGATTTTAGAAACGAGTCGTCAAAAAGCTTACCAGCTATGCCTAATAGAGGATGGAATACATTATTTCGTGTACCCGGAAAAAATAAATTTATAGTAATTTTTAGAAAAGAGGATAATAATAACCCCTATCAACTAGAAATATCGCTCAATAGCTCCGTGAATCTAAATCAGGTTTTGACTGGTGAAGGTGCAGAAAAAATAATAGATTATTTGTCGAGGGACGACTCACGTTTCTCTGGACTAACTATTAAGTTAACAAGAAACGAACAGGAACTTGCTACGTCCTCTTTAATAGCTGGTTCCCCGGTTCCAATAATTACTAATAGCATTTCTACTACTGACGGATTACCAATCATTCCATCCTTTCTCAGAATTTCAGGAAAAGAACTCACGGAAGCATACGATCGAGCGCGTTTGGATGACAAAGATAGCGAAGTTTTGAAAGCTTTTCAAACTATTGACCCTACGATCGAATCTGTAGAAAGTTTTTCAATTGGCGAACCCACACTTTACTTGAGAAGAAAAGGAGAAAAACGTTTACCTCTCTCATTGTTTGGAGATGCCATTAACAGAGTTGCAGAAATAATCCTTAAACTGGTAAACAGCGAACACAAAATACTGCTAATTGATGAGATCGAAAATGGCATACACTATACAAGTCAGCGGGAGTTTTGGAGAGTGTTATTTCGGTTGGCGGTTGAAATGGATACGCAGATTTTTGCTACAACGCACAGTTTAGAGATGCTTCAAGCATTTGCGGATGTGGGTTTAGAACAAAATCAGGAATGCAGCAGCGCATATTTTGAACTAGCAAGGAAACTCAAAACAAATCAAATCATCGGAAGTCGGCTCGATTTGGAAACTCCTAGTTATGCCATTGAGCATCAAGAAGGAGTGAGAGGTGAGTAATATTGTCATAGTAGAAAGTAAAAATGATAAAATTTTCATGCAGGCAATGGTTGAAAAACTAAACTGCGATATCCAGGTAGCATCACCTATTTATATAGATGATTATCAAAGTTTGGAAGGCTTGAGCGAAACAGAGTTAATCAAAGCTTTAAAAAATTCAATAAGAAAGATTGACCGAAAAGATATCGAAAAGATAGGAATTATTATAGATATTGATAATTGTTCAGAGCAAGAACGGCTGAAATTCGTAGATAGATGTATAAAACAAGTGTTTGAAGCTGAAAGCTTGTCAAGCACTAAACAATTTATCGATATTTGTACAGATCATGGAACAAATGCAAAATTGGCTTGTTACTTTACAAATTTTGAAGGTAAAGGTGAACTGGAAACGCTTTTAAAGGGAATAAAGGCTAGAGAATCTTTTCATGCTGATTGTTTGGATAGCTGGAAAACTTGCATAGAAAACCAGGGAAAGGAAATCGACCGGAAAGGTTTTGATAAATTTTGGGTTAGTATCTATCTCAGGTATGATACTTGCTCAAAGAAGGAACAGAAAGGGAGCATCTCAGTTTTGCATTTACAGTGCGAGCGTCCCCGCTCGCGTATTGTACAATACGCGAGCGGGGACGCTCGCACTACAATAAAAAAATGCTTTTTACAAAACTGAGATGCTCCCGAACAGAAACAAGCTGGAAGGAAATGCAGTATGGCTGGGTTTGATTATGTTATGGAACACAAAAAAGATATTTGGGATTGGGATAATCCTGCTCTCGATGATTTGAAGGAGTTTTTTAAACTCTTTTGCTAACATAGTAAAATTCACACACAATTAACTCATGAGCTTAAGAATCTACTTTGTACGACACGGTGAAACGACTTACAGCCAAACAGGTGGCTTCTGCGGCGCTATCGATCCCGAATTAACGCCCGTAGGTTCTCAAATGGCAGAACAGTTTGCCGCTACTTACGCAAAATTGCCTTGGAATGCTGTTTATGTCAGTCCGATGAAACGCACAATTGCTACTGCAAAACCTTTGTGCGATGCTGTGGGAATTGAAATGCAGCTTCGCGACGGACTGAGGGAAATTAAGTACGGTGAGTGGGAAGGCAAAACAGTAGAAGAGGTCAAAAAAGAATACGAAGAAGATTATATTAATTGGCTGACTGAACCTGCTTGGAATGCACCAAACGGCGGCGAGACTTCGGTGCAAATTGCCAGTAGAGCTTCCTTAGTTATTGCAGAAATTGAGGAAAAATACAAGAATGGAAATGTGTTGGTTGTCTCGCACAAAGCAACTATTAGGATTATTCTGTGCAGTCTGTTGGGGATTGATTTGGGACGTTATCGCGATCGCATTGCCGCTTTAGCAGCTTCTGTCAGTATTGTCAAGTTTGATGTTCGCGGGCCGCTGCTGGAAGTTTTGGGCGATCGATCGTACATGGATGAAACTCTCCGCAATTTGCCCGGTACTTGAAATTGCGGGTAGGGTGCGCGTACTGCGTACCCTCTATTGTGCAACTAAATCGCGCCTAAGTTAGACAATCCTAAAATAGCGCCTGCTCCCAAAATATGACCAAATGCCATAGTTCCCACAACTGCACCCAAACTCAAACCGCCGAACATACTCGATGAGGGCATTGCTGGGCCTGTGGTAGGCTTCTGGATGGTTGATTTGCCGATCGCAATAGCTAAAATATTGCAAAGAATCATAATCAAACCGATCGTGGGGCTCCACTCTACGGTTCTGGGGGCAACGGCAAGTAAAATTGGTGTAAACATCGATCGACTCCTTAAACTTTAGTAAATGAAAATCTGCCTAGAAGATATATCAAAAAAATGCAACTGTTCGCTACACATTGCATTAAGAGTTAATTTTTCGACATAATTCTTAATATTTTTCCCAGGAACTCAAGATTTCTTAGTCTGTGCAGGCGGATGAAAGTTGGACAAGATGCGATTGCAATCGCCTAGCGATCGAAAGAACGAATCAACAGGAAATAATAAAGCATGAAAATACTGGTGTTAAATGCGGGTTCTAGCAGTCAAAAGAGCTGTCTTTACGAGTTAAACGATGTCCTGCCCGATCGACCTTTGCAACCCCTCTGGGAGGCTCAAATAGACTGGACTCACCAGCAGGGTATAGCAGAGTTGAAAGTCAAAACAGCAAAAGGCGATCGGCTTGAAGAAGAGTTTGCCTCAGACTCTCGCAAAGATGCTATTTCTCGAATGCTGCAGAGTCTTTGGAGGGGAAGAACTCAAACAATTAATGATTTAAAAGAGATTGATATTGTCGGCCACCGCGTCGTACACGGCGGACAAGATTATCAGCAAAGTACGTTAATTTCGCCGGATGTTAAACAGGCGATCGCCCGTTTATCTGTTTTCGCCCCCGTGCACAATCCGGTTAACCTCGAAGGTATCGAAGCGGTTGAAAAAATCCTCCCTAATGTGCCGCAAGTAGCAGTATTTGATACAGCTTTTCACGCACAATTGCCGCCCGCAGCCTTTGTTTACCCCGGCCCCTATGAATGGCTGGAAAATGGGATTCGGCGCTACGGTTTTCACGGGATTAGCCATCAATATTGCGCGCGTCGGGCCGCCGACATTCTGGGTCGAGATTTGGCAGATTTGCGGTTGGTTAGCTGTCATTTGGGCAACGGATGTTCTCTGGCGGCCATTCGCGGTGGCTGGAGTGTTGACACGACGATGGGATTTACGCCTTTGGAAGGTTTGATGATGGGAAGTCGATCGGGTTCGATCGATCCAGGCATTCTCATTCATCTGTTAAAACAATCCGATTTGACTGCTGAGAAACTTGATGGTATTCTCAATCGAAATTCTGGTTTAAAAGGGATTTCAGGGGTGTCTAGCGATCTGCGGCAGATTGGAGATGCGATCGCTCAAGGTAATCAGAGAGCTCAACTTGCTTTGGATATTTACCTCCACCGTTTGCGTGCCGGAATTGGTGCCATGCTGGCGAGTTTAGGAGGGTTGGATGCTTTAATTTTTACGGCAGGAGTTGGGGAAAATTCTGCTCTTGTACGGGCTGCCGCTTGCGAAGCTTTTGGATTTATCGGGTTAAAATTGGATGAGGAGAAAAATCAACATTCACCGATCGATCGAGATATTGCGGCAGTGGATTCAGCCGTGAAAATTTTGGTAATTCACACACAGGAGGATTGGGAGATTGCGCGAGAATGCTGGAAACTTTCTCACTAAGGATCGCGAATTAAATAACTTACAATTTTAATTGTTATTGTGGGATGGGCGTCCCGCCCGTCCTTTTTGGACGGGCGGGACGCCCATCCCACTTTCAAGAGTGGAAGTTATTTAATTCTCATTCCTAACTTATTTTATAAATTCCTGCAACAGCGATGCCCACTCAGCTTCGCAGAATCGTCAACAATCACGAACGGCGCAAGCGGATTTACGCAAATAAAGAGAGGTAGAGACGTTGATTCTTCCATTTTCCCTGAAACATCATTACTCTTTCAGCCCTGCTGTGGGTTGATGGTGGCGCAAATTACAAAACTTGCTTGGGGGCGATCGGAATTTCAATAATAAACTCGCTCCCCTCTCCGGGTGCAGAAACGCAAGTCAATTTTCCGCCATGAGAACTCACAACAATCGAGTGAGAAATAGACAATCCCAAACCAGTTCCCGAACCCACGGGCTTAGTTGTAAAAAATGGATCGAATATCTTGTGCAGCACCTCAGTGTTCATCCCCGGCCCGCTGTCGGCAATTCTAATTATGGCAGAATTCCTGTCTGTCACCTCTGTAGAAATTGTAATCGTAGGCTGTTGATGAGAGTTTTCCGGGCAATCTCTTGCTACGAGGAGAGCATCGATCGCATTTGTCAAAATATTCATAAATACCTGATTCAACTGAGACGCATAACAAGTAATTAGGGGTAGCGTGCTGTAATTTTTAATCACCTCAATTCCCAAACGCCCGCCCTCTTTTCTCAGGCGCGGTTGCAGCAACATCACCGTACTGTCGATGCCTTGATGGATATCTACCGACTTCATTTGCGCTTCGTCGAGGCGCGAGAAATTCCGCAAGCTTAGCACAATATCCCGGATTCTTTCCGCTCCTACTTTCATGGAATCCAGCAGCTTTTGCAAATCGTCGCTCAAAAATTCCAGCTCAATTGTTTCTATTTCTTCTAGAATTTCCTCAGCAGGCTCTGGATAGTGCTGCTGGTAAAGCTCAATCAATTTTAACAAGTCTTTAACGTATTCGCTAGCCGGATTGAGATTGCCGTAGATGAAACTTACAGGATTATTAATTTCGTGAGCTACACCAGCGACCATTTGCCCCAAACTAGACATCTTTTCCGTTTGGATTAATTGAGCTTGAGTTAGTTTAAGTTCGCGCAAAGTTTGTTCTAAACGCTCGTTCTTTTCATTTAACTCCTGCGTCCGCTCTTGCACTTTCTGTTCCACAGAATTATACAGTAGAGCATTTTCCAAAGAAATAGCAACTTGGGAAGAAAGCAACCTTAAAACTTCCAATCTGTGGGGAGTAAATGCTCCGACAGTCAAATTGTTTTCTAAATAAAGAATGCCGATCAGTTTCCCTTGATTGATGATTGGAGTACACAAAATAGATTGCAGTTTGTGTTTAGCGATGTAAGGATCGGCTGTGAATAGTCCCTCAGCCGCCGCATTGCTCAACACCAAATCCGAGCGAGTCCTTTCCACATAATTAATCACCGTCACAGGTAAATCGTGATAGTCTGCAACAGGCGTAAATTGCAGCACAGCTACATCTTCAGCAAATACTGAGGCTTTAGCTGAAATCAACAGTTGACCATCTCTGACTAAAATCAGAAAACCTAATTGGGCACCCGCATTTTCTAAGGAAATTCTTATCAAAGAAGCCAGCAACTTATCGAGGACAATTTCGCTAGAAATCGCCAGAGATGCTTTCATTACCGTTGCCAAATCCAGGACTCTCGCATCGCTGCCAGTAGAAGTATGAATAGTTGTGGTAGTTTGATTGTTGTTAAAACTTCCGTTGATAGGCGTCATTTCCCGCAACTGCGGATACTTCTGTTCTAAATCTTCTACTTTGCGAACTGCACCCCAGCGCAAGTAGCACGAGTGAGCTTCGCGCAAGTGGATTTTGGCATATTGATACTTGCCTTTACTCAACCAAAACTTAGCTGCTAGTTCATTAGCTAGCGCTTCATTTTGGACAAACTCATTGTCTTGGGCTAAATTTATAGAGAAATCGTAAAGTTCTACAGCTTCTGAATCTTTCTTGGAAATTCTGGCTATTTCTGCTTGTACTAAAAGGTACTTGTGCAGAAAATTTTCGGCACAGTTGTCTGCCCAAATTTTCATCTGTTTTTGGTTGGCATCTAACTTTTCCAAGTATTCCTTTTGCTTGTCTTCTGAAACATTTGGGAAAACGGCGGCTAAAGTTAGAGAAAAGAAAAAATTCCATTCGGTAGCGGGTATGGCTCCGGTAATAAAAGATAGCTGTTTTTCTACTTCAAAAGCTAGTTGTAGCGCTTCGTTGAAGTTGCCGTACCAGTACATTACCTGGCATTTGCGAATCTGATAAAGGCACAGCGAGTACAAATTTTGATGAGCTTGGCAGTTGTGTACATATTCCGCTTCGCTGATATCTTCGCTTTCAAATACAAACTTTTCAGGAGTTAGTTTGCTCAAGTTACGCAGGATTAACTCTACCCCTAATAATATATCGGTTACGAGCTGATTTTTGGTTTTTTGGCTGAATTGCAAATACCTGCTCGTGTCGGCTAGAATTTGCGAGATTTCTTTACCTTGAAAAAATGAGTTCGCTATGCGGTTGGACAGGATATAACCCGCATACTCTAAATCTCCTGATTCTAAAGCTGCTTGATATCCTTCATTGCTGATTGCGTGGGAATCTTTGATGTGATTGAACCAGTAATAAAAAATACTGACCAAGGATGAACAAGCTCTGCACTTCAAGCCGATATTGCCAGATTTTTCGCTGAGATTCAGCGAGAGCAAGCCGAATTGATACGCAGCTTTGTAATCTCCCGAAACTGCGTTTAAGAACATACCGTAGCCAGCATAGCAAAGAGAGGCTTCGGGTACTAAACCGTATTGTAGAGAAAGATTGACTCCTTTTAAAACGCTGACTTTCCACAAGTCGGGATTTTTGAGGTACGCCGATGTGAGCAAGTTTGTAATTAATTTGACGGCAACTTTTTTGTCGGGTACAGTCATTTCGGGGGCGTCAATCAGGGAAGCTATTTCTCTACCTGCTAAAATATTTGTGGCGGCTGCAAATTCTTCGGATATGACTTTTTGTAGCCCGTCTAGCGGTAAGTCAATTCCGAGCAAGTCCAAAGCTTTGATTCCGGCTTTAACGGCTTCTTCGTACTTCGCCCGCAGGGTGTACTGCACGATCAGCAGGTTGTAAATTTCTACCTTTTCTAAGGGCGATCGCGCTTTTTCCAGAGTTATATTAATAAATTCTTCAGACTTCTCAAAAAAACCGTTTAAATACTCAACATTGGCCCGCTCCATGTGCAAGGCAAAGGCTAAATCGTAGTGGGCATCCCAAATATCGGCGCTCAAACCGTCCATCCCTGCGGTTAAATACTGCAAGGCAGCAACATAAGCAGTGGCATCTTTGGCTCTGCGGGCCGCGTCTAAATTCAGCGTTGCCAGTTCAATTAATTCTCGATCGTCTTTAATTAGCGATCGAGCTACATTCAAGTGATCGACTAATTCAAAGATTCTGTCAGCGCGATATTCAGCCGGAGTGTTTTCTAGGATTTGCCTGCCTATTTTCAGGTGAACTGCCTTTTTTTGCGAGTCGTCGATCAGAGCGTAAGCGGCTTGCTGTACGCGATCGTGCAAAAATTTATAATTCAGAATTAATAGCGGAAACAGCACGTAATCTAATGACTTGCTTTCCAATTCCGAAGTTGGCAGAATCAGTCCCGACTTAATCGCGGGCAACAGGTGAGAAAAAGTTTCCGAGGCTTCTTTTTCATTAATTAAAGAAAGAGTATTCAAGTCAAATTCATTGCCCAAACACGCCACCAAACGCAAAACTTGCTGCGTTGAACTTGGCAGTTTTCTCAATTTTTGTACCATCAAATCTACTACATTGTCAGTGATAGCGCACTGCTCAATTTGAGTCATATCCCAATGCCAGCCGCCCTTGCTCCCCGACTGGGGCGGGTGAAAAACTAGCAAGTTTTCCTGATACAATGTTTGCAGGAATTGATTGACAAAAAAAGGATTGCCGTCGGTTTTGCTAATTACCAATTCAGCTAACGGTTTGACAGATTCGCGATCGCTGTGCAAAGTCTCCGCAATCAAATGAGTGATGTTTTCCACCCCCAGCGGCGACAAAGCAATCTGATTAATGATAGCTTCCTGATTTCGCAGCGTCTCCAAAGTCATCATTAAAGGATGAGTAGGACTAACTTCATTATCCCGATAAGCACCAATTAAAAACAGATATTGCGTAGCTTCATCTGTCATCATCAATTCGATCAATTTGAGAGTAGCAGAATCAGCCCACTGCAAATCGTCGAGAAAAATGACCAGCGGATGTTCTGGCTGGCAAAATACGCGAATGAAATTTTGAAATACTAAATTAAAGCGGTTCAAAGATTCCGTCGGCCCCAATTCAGCTACTGGAGACTGAGCTCCCACAATTAGTTCAACTTCGGGAATGACATCAATAATAATTTGCCCGTTTTGACCGAAGGAAGTGCGGAGTTTTTCGCGCCAAACTGCTAATTGAGCTTCGCTTTCAGTTAACAGTTGCCGCACCAATTCCGAAAAAGCGCTGACAACGGCAGAGTAAGGAATAGTCCGCTTGTACTGGTCAAACTTTCCCCAAATAAAATATCCACGTCTGCGGGTAATAGGTTTGTCTAAAATCTTCACCATTGCAGATTTGCCAATGCCGGAATAACCGGCAATCAGCATCATCTCGCTGCGGGATTTATGTTGTCCTCTCGCCAGGACTGACAAGGGAATTTCTTTTTTCGATTTGAACTCTTTTTTGATGACAGAAATTTGAGAATCGTCGGTGCGGTAGCCTCGATTATTTGTTGCTGCTACCCGTTCAAATGCCGCTAAAAGAGTTTCAACTTCTCGCTGTCTGCCGTAAAGTTTTTGAGGTATTTGAAATTTGTCGGAAATATCTTGGCGACCCAGAGTAAAATCGGAAACAAACCCAGATGTTTGCCACTGAAACAGGCAGGATTCCAAATCGGCTTTTAGTCCCCAAGCACTTTGATAGCGCTCCTCAGCGGTTTTTGCTAACAATTTCATCACAATATCTGAAACAGCTTTAGGAATTTCTGGGGCTATTTCAGCGAGAGGTACTGGCTGTTTGGCGATGTGACAGTGAACTAACTCCATAGGATCTGTAGTGGCAAAAGGGAGTTGTCCTGCCAGGATTTCATAGAAGGTCACGCCGAGGGAATAAAAGTCGGTGCGATAATCGACTACCCGGTTCATTCTGCCGGTTTGTTCGGGCGACATATAGGCTAAAGTGCCTTCTAAAAAATTGGGATTTTTACTGGGAATATTTTCCAGGTTGGATGCTAGGGAAATGCTAAAGTCTATTAGTTTCACTTGTCCTGTAGCAGGATTAAAAACTATATTAGAGGGATTTATATCTTTATGAATTACATTTTTACCGTGAATTTCTCCCAAAGTTTCAGCAACTTTGATGGCAGTAGTCAGAAATCCTAAAAGGGTAAATTTTTGGGAGCCCATAAATATTTTTAAAGATTCCCCGCCAAAATCTTCTAAGATCATTGCCAGACTATTTCTAACCTGTTGCAACTTATACACTTTCACAACTCCGTCCAACAGGCTTAAGTTGGCAGTGATCTCATATTCGCGTTTGTATCTATTCAGTTCTTCAGGAGTCGGATAGTCTTCTTTGATAAGTTTGATAATAACAGGTTGGTTGTTCTGCTCGTTGTGGCCGCGGTAAACCAGGGAAGTGCTGCTTTCATAAATGAGAGCGAGAACTGCAACGCCGGGAATTGCCATCATAGTTGGGTTCTCTCAAATTAGGTGTGCTTGGTCAATGTTACAGGACTGACGCGCGGCGGGCTAGAAACCGGGTTTCTTCGTTGCTAGTCGTTGACAAACCCAAGATTTTTTCGTGTAAATCGGGTTTCTTTTCGTAAATCCTATGTTATTCCTCATTATCGCTCAAGAGCTATCTTTTGGGATGTGTGGGAAAGCAGGCCTTGACAGGAATGAGCTACTGCTGACAAAAGCACGCTGGGGCTTTCGTCACCTCAGCAGTTAGGTAAACAAAATCACAAATACAGGATTTGTGCAAGCATTTACTTTAATCCTCGATCGCCATGTTGACAACTAAATCATCTCCGATTCTAAGCAATGGCTTGACTTTACTGGAGCGTCACCACATCTCGTGAAAATACGCAAGTGCTTAAAGATTTATTTTTTCCGGCGATCGGGCACGAATTGGGGGTGCTTGAAAAAAACCGGGCGGTGCAAATCTTAACTATAATTCGCTACCGAGGCGCGGAGGGAGTTAAGTGTTGCTTCGGAATCTGCAATTTCCTTCAGTTCTATCTATTTTGACCATAGATTAACAATACTAACTGACCGAAAGCATCCAGAATACAAGCCCTCGGATTCATCCGTCCAGAAATAAAAAACCTGTATCCGAGAAACTTGCCCCCCGAATTTATCCGTGGGGTCAATGCTTCAATTCTAAAATCTAAAATCTAAAATCTAAAATCTAAAATCGATTGACCGTTTGAGCAGAGTAAATTTGACAAGAAATGCAGAATTATTGCACCTTGTCTGGTGCACGGCAGCGAACCCTACATTAATCAAATTTGCCTAACTCTTAAGAAAATTTTAGGAAAGATTAAGAATTATTGCCATAAAACCCAGGTAAAGTTGTTTAAATAGCGAGTCAAATGCCAAGCAGGCAAAGCGTTTGAGCATT
The DNA here is from genome assembly GCF_036700405.1 of Microcoleus sp. T3_D1. Classification (NCBI taxonomy): domain Bacteria; kingdom Bacillati; phylum Cyanobacteriota; class Cyanophyceae; order Oscillatoriales; family Microcoleaceae; genus Microcoleus; species Microcoleus sp. T3_D1. The sequence goes on along the minus strand of NZ_JAUBOV010000072.1, from coordinate 12,840 downwards.
TCCTAAATCTGGAAATTCTCAGAAAGTTAGTATTTCTCAAGGATTCATCCGGTGAGAAAATCAGAAACAACCTTAAAATTTAGCAGTAATCGCCCGATCGGGCAATTCTCAACCAGCACCAGGAAAAAAAACCTATGAAATTGGCTTATTGGATGTACGCAGGCCCAGCCCACATCGGCACTTTGCGCGTGGCCAGTTCCTTCAAAAACGTCCATGCGATCATGCACGCACCGATTGGAGACGATTATTTCAACGTCATGCGTTCCATGCTGGAGAGGGAACGGGATTTCACCCCGGTAACTACCAGCGTCGTTGACAGACACGTATTGGCGCGCGGTTCGCAGGAACGGGTGGTGGACAACATCACCCGCAAAGACAGAGAAGAACGCCCAGATTTAATCGTGCTCACCCCGACTTGCACCTCCAGCATTCTGCAAGAAGACTTGGAAAACTTCGTGGAACGAGCTCAATTGGATGCCAAAGGCGATGTATTGCTGGCGGATGTTAACCATTATCGGGTAAACGAACTCCAAGCAGCCGATCACACTTTGGATCAAATCGTCCAATTTTACATTAACAAAGCCCGCAAAAAAGGCGATTTAGTAGAAGCCAAAAGCGAAAAACCATCTGTCAACATTATCGGTATGTCTACGCTGGGTTTCCACAACCAGCACGACTGCACCGAGTTGAAGCGTTTGATGGCAGATTTGGGCATAGAAGTCAACGAAGTTATTCCCGAAGGTGCTTCGGTTCATAACTTAAAAAGACTGCCGCGCGCTTGGTTTAACTTGGTTCCTTATCGGGAATTGGGGATGATGGCCGGGGAGTATTTGCAAAAAGAATTCGGCACCCCGATGGTCGATATTACGCCGATGGGTGTGGTAGAAACTGCGCGCTGTATCCGCAAGATTCAGCAAGTTTTGAATGCTCAAGGTGCGGATGTTAATTACGAAGATTTTATTGACCAACAAACGCGGTTTGTGTCGCAGGCTGCTTGGTTTTCGCGATCGATCGACTGCCAAAACTTAACGGGCAAAAAAGCCGTCGTATTTGGCGATAATACGCACGCTGCGGCGATGACGAAGATTTTGGCTCGCGAGATGGGAATCCACGTTGTGTGGGCAGGAACCTACTGCAAACACGACGCTGACTGGTTCCGGGAACAGGTAAGCGAGTATTGCGATGAAGTGCTGGTGACGGACGATCACGGAGCGATCGGGGATGCGATCGCCAAAGCGGAACCTTCGGCAATTTTCGGTACCCAAATGGAACGCCACGTAGGTAAGCGGTTGGATATTCCCTGCGGCGTAATTGCTGCACCGATTCACGTCCAAAATTTCCCGATCGGCTACAAGCCATTTTTGGGTTACGAAGGTACAAATCAGTGCGTAGATTTGGTCTACAATTCCTTTACTTTGGGAATGGAAGACCACTTGCTGGAAATCTTCGGCGGCCACGATACCAAGGAAGTGATTACCAAGGGTATTTCGGCTGATTCTGATATGGGTTGGACGAAGGATGGACAGGCTGAGTTGAATAAAATCCCTGGTTTTGTCCGGGGTAAGGTGAAACGGAATACTGAGAAGTTCGCGCGCGATCGGGGGATTGATAAGATTACCGTTGAGGTGCTGTACGCAGCGAAGGAATCTGTCGGCGCTTAATTAATTGTAGGGTGCGTCGCTATGAGATTTTCGATTTAGTTCGGAGATTTTCAAGAGCGACGCACCCTACGGTATCTGACTAATCTTAGTAAACTTAAAATCTTTGCAACCAGTTTTCTAAAGCTAAGTCTATCAAAATTTCTAATTGTGTAGATTGGTTTGTTACCTTTGCCGGGTTTATAAACTTTTCAAAATCTTGAAACTTATAAACACTCGACACCCCTCTTTTACCTTGAGGGATATAGCCTACGAAGATCACATTCTGCAATTCATCAGCCAGGATTTGCATTCTGCCCAGAGGTGGCCTGTAACTTACTGATTGTTTATCAGGGATAGGTAGATTTAAGTAAAGTCCCGGATAATTTGATGAATCAGCCTGATACATTTTTGAGGAACTACTATGACGAATTTCTGCACAAATTTTGGTTATACCACGACCGTACTTAACAACACCACTAGCAGTTATTTCTTGAATTTTTTCATGAAAACAAAGAATATGCTCTCTGATTTTAAGAACTTTTCCCTGATGTTCAGCAGTGCATTCTGCCATAATGTTATACAATGCTTTGGGTGGTTCCGGTAAATTGGCAGCTATATCCCAAACATCTTGTTGACTGTGTTGAAACTCTGTACTAAAAACTTGACCTGTATTTATATTAGTAAATTTTACTAAAAAGTTATCTTCCTCTTGAATTACATCAAATTTAAATAATTCAAAAGATAGTTGGCTGTACTTTATATCTATTAAGTTTTGTTTATGAAAGCTAGGTGCAATAGCGATCAACCTAATAGGTTTGATATAATCTATTTCCCGATCGTATGGTTTAAACTGAATCAAATTACTATAATAACGAGTTAATTGCTGAATAAGACCTTTATCTGCCTCGTTTTTTAGCTCTTGCACTACTAACTGTTTACTTTCATCTACTGCCAAAATATCACAAACTTCTCCGTTAACCGTATGTTGACGGTTCAAAGGTGTTAGTCCAAACAAACAATCCAAGTTATCATACACAAAATCTTCCAAGGCTTTTTCACTTCCAAATCCCCATTTGTTTCCTGATTTTTTCAGTATAGTGTTAATAGCAGGAGTTCTAATTGACTTTCCGTGTAACGACCGCTGCCTAGATTTAATTCTCAACTGTTGTTCGCGACGCTTAGCTTTTTCTAGCAAATCATCGGCTTGCATTATTCTTTGAAATGGCTTAGTCATATTAAGTTGATTAATTTAATAAATATAAACTTTACGATATCACAATAGAGGAATTCTGTCAATCAATACTTTCTAGCTTTTATCATAAACGCTTGCCTTTTCAAACAGAGCGCGATCGCCCATCTTAAAAATTGCTATAATATCAAATGAGCCAACCTTGCTCTCAGTGAAAAAATATGTCAACCCCTACACAAACTCCCCAAACAAGCACCCTTGAGATAACTATCAATCAGGAACAAAAAGAACTGTTAGAAAAAGCAGCTACCCTGTGGGGTCTTAGTCTGAGCGAATATCTGCTCGAAGTTGCTCTAAATCTAGCCGAAGAACTGCCACTTAAACCAGAAAAGATCGTTCTTTCCGAACCCAATTGGGAAATTGTTACCTCAGCGATTGAAAACCCACCAGAACTTAACTCTAAGCTGAAAGCAGCGATCGAGAGGTATCGGCAAAAATACGATCGCAAATAAATAATGGAATGGATTTTTTGCTCAATAGATGATAGCCGGGTGATTCGGGAGAATTTTGATTGCGGTGTGCCGGAGTTAAATCAGTATCTCAAAAAATATGCCCGACAAAATCAAAGAAAAGGGATTGCTAAAACTTGGGTGGCAATTCCTCAAGACGGTGACGGTCAAGTAGCAGGTTATTATTCAATAAGTATGGCTGCATTACAACTAGAGTTACTTCCTGAAAATTACAGAAGAGGGTTGCCGCGCTACCCCCTTCCAGTCATGCGGATCGGAAAACTGGCAGTAACTCAATCAATGCAGGGTAGAAGACTAGGTGAGACACTGCTAGTCGATGCTTTTAACAGAGTGATTCGTTTGTCAGAAGATATAGGAGTATTGGGAGTGATAGTTGACGCATTGAACGAACAAGCTAAGGGATTTTATTTGCAATACGAGTTCATTGCCTTAGAAGGCGATGAACTTTCACTTTTTATTCCCATGACTAGGATATTAGAAGCTTTTACATAGGTAAAAGACAAAAGTTGGTCTTAGCTTAGAAAAGGCGATCGCCCTTCTCAAACCAGCGGGCGATTCCCTTCGGGATAGCTTCGCTTCACGCACGCTTATCAACTCGCAACCAAAATTAATCGATCGGATCGAAAACTAGAGTCAATCGAGCACCGGGAAGCAGTTGTTTGAGAACTCGCAAGTGACCCTCTGCATCTGACCAACTGCGAAAGCGACCCACAACGACCCTTTGCAGATTCGGAAGCAAACGAACCACGATCCACGGTTTGAGACGTTTTTCATACCGCATAATAGATGTATCTCCTTTGTAAATTGGAGCCATAGCCAGTCCTGAGCCCTCGGAAAGCGTCGGACTGGCTTTTGACTTTTGCATACTTAGTTTAATCCAAATAAAGCAGTTTGACAACCGCTGCGGTCTATTATGCAACTGTAACAGTCTATACAGCAAAAAATTTGGCATACAAGGTGCTAGCATCTGCCTTGCAAAGGTTGTGCTATACGAGCAGTTAAACAGTGATCCGGTGGAGATTAGCAGTTGTCATGGCCGATCGGAATATCAGTAACAAGGAACTGGCTGTCCTAACGGGCATGAATCCCAGGTCTATTTCTCGACTCAAAACTCGCCGTTACCTCACCAGAATAGACGCAGCAACGTTAAACGTTCTCTGCAAATCACTCAATTGCAAGCCCGGAGACTTAATGGATTACGAGGAGGACAGTCCCGATCGAGCCTGAAATTTGAGGGGATAAGCAAGCCCACAGTTTTGATATGATTGGGGTCGTTAGCAAAAAGCAAATATTGACAGTGAGCAAGCGCGTTCACATCACACTCCCCTACTACATCTATGAATCCTTAGAACTGTGGGCCGATCGGCAAGGTAGACCCACAGCTAGTTTGATCGCTTTTATCGTTGAAACAGCCGTTTTGGAAGCGAAAAAAAAGGGAGATATAACCTTCTGAACCGGAAAAGCCCAAAAGCGACACGTAAACAGTTCCCTCGTGGGTTGCGGGTGCGTGTCGCCCGATCGCACTTATCAAAATTAATGAAAACTAGCATCCGCGGCCGCAGTTGGCGCACCATATTTAAAATAATTCTCTGCTTTGTCCTCGCGATCACCTGTTAGTGCATAAGTCCTCTCAGCAATCGAAAGTGCCAGTTATTTAATTGTCCGCCGGCTAGTCAGTTGCAGAGAAACTCACAAAAAAATATCATTCTCAGTAACCAGCCTTCGACTATACATTCAATCCTATTGTGGGGCGGGCTTCTAGCCTGCCCCTAAAAGCTTATTGAGAATAGTGCCATCTCTCAGGGGAAACGGAAATTGCATCCCAGAATTTCCTCCTTGAGGCCAATGGTGAAAACTGTACTGTTCGATCGCCCTCATCAATCCAACTTACCTAGATTAGACGCATCAACATATTTTAAACGAATGACTTATGAACTTCACAGCAAGACTCACACAAACCAGCTTACTCGGTTTAATGCTATTTGCCAGCAATCCAGCGGCAACCTTGGCTTTAGGACAATCGAACACAAGCACTGCACCAACAGCGTCTCGCACTCAGTCTCCGATTGAAACCATACAAATAGCTAATGTATCCACTCCCCAAAAACTCGTGAGGGATTTTTGTGCTCGCAAAAGACAAAAAGTGGAAAACTATTTTGAGACCAGCAACTTTCGGATTTATCTGTGCTACAACCACGCCAATCAACTATATTACTACGGCGTTAAAAAGAGTAACGGCAGCACGATCGCCCTGCGTGCTCGAACTGAAGAGGGGACTGGTTACGTGGCCACAAATGGCGCCTACGATTACATTGTTACAGGAGCTAGCCTTAGTATTTATAACAAAGGCAAACGCATTCTCGAACAACGAGTGATTCGCTCCCTTTAGTATTTAAATGCGATCGGGCTTTCAAGCCCCGACTTCTTCAAAAAGCCGGGTATCTAACAGAATATCTGGCTTTTCTGCTGAGGCAGACGAAAGTTTGTGTAATTTAACCTCGAACTCAAATGACGGGCGCTTCGCCACATTTGAGTTTGAGGTTAACAGGTTTCAACCGCCGAATAATCTCAAAATAAAAAAACCCTCCCCAACAAGGAGAAGGGAGAGTGAAAAGACAGTGAGAAATTTAAGTTTTTGCAGAATTAACAATAAGGAGTTACATCTTCGCCACACTCGTCAGCCAAATAACACAAAGCTCGAAAGCGCAGCCCAACCACTTGCTCGTAAAGCGGATTTAACTTGCACAGTGGCGGAATGGAAAATAAAGTGCGATCGCCCACGAGAGAAATTTCTACAAGATCAGATGAACCACTATTGCTCTCATGCAAAAAATCATGTCAACCTCTACTCCAAGGCAGCCTCCCGGTATTGTGGCGATCGCCCGGAAAGCCTTAAAATGGTTTACCGAAGCGTCCCCAATTCAGATTTAATCATGCCGCTCTCCTGCACGATCGCGGATGCTGCTTCCCCCAAAATCCTGTGTGCGGCAGTCGTCGGATGAATGCCGTCCCAAAACAAAAATCGATCGGGACTACCACAAACACCTCCACCCGATAAACACGCACTCGTCACATTAGTCAAGCCATATTTAGCCGGGTTTGCGATCGCTTGGCGATAAAGCGCATTAGCATCCAGAGTCGCAATTTTTAAGTCAGGATGCTGTTGACTTAATACCTTAACCGTTCGCCTCAAACCCTGATTGTGTGCTTGTGTTAATGCAGTGAGCCTTGCCGAATTAATGCCTGTTCGCGTCGCCGGTAACTGCCCCAAATCTGGTAAATTTGCCAGCAGGATATTTTTGGCACCCACATCAGCAAGAGACGCGATCGCCCTCCCCACATTTTCAACGGGAAGATTCGCATTATTTACCCCCTGCAAATAGTCATTCGCACCCGCCCACAGTACATACAGCGCATGAGGATTTGCCTGTTTTTGGGATTTAGTCCATGACTGAACTTGAGCTAACAAACCAGGGACAAGGCTATTGCGATCGCTCCCCGTTGTTGCACCTCCATAGGCCAAATTAGTGACTCGTTCAGGAGGCAACTTTAGGCGATCGGCAAGATATTCTACCCAAACTTTACCATTCGAGTAGCGCCCTTGAAAGTAAGTCGAACGAGGCGGATATTGACCCCCGCTCGATCGAAACACCATTCCCATATCCGAAAGGCTGTCCCCAAATACATATAGTTGATTGACAGCCTCAGAACTTTGAGCTGATAGGATGAGTGCAACCATAAAGGATAAAAGCGCAATAATTACTGCAAAAAACGTTTTTTTCAACACTTGGTATTAGTTATATCCTTGAAGGTTTTTATAATTTGTACCGTTCTTTACCGAGTTCGTGAGTTTGAATTTGAGTCTTAGTGATATTATTGATTGAAATCGCTTAAATATTTGCATCAATTACTAATATATCAATTTTGTAAAAAATGTGGGGAGTAAACCTGAACTTTAATTGTGGGTTGGCCCACTCCACTGCTCAACCTACATAGATTGATGATGTCCTTGACACTTTTCTAATGGTATCTAGCTCATAGCGCTGTGGAGGTGACAAAACCGTACATCTTTTGGGAGATTACCCAATAAAGTTACGCAAGAGACGAACCACGAAAACCTCCCAAACAACTACCCTTGAGGTAAAAATCCATAAAAAAAGAATGGATTTAAAGCTGATTTACTCGACGATCGAGAAATTGAGCGCACTTTTTATCCCGGAAAGCGTGCACAAAACAAAAACCCTCCCCAACAAGGAGAAGGGAGGGTGAAATGACAGTGAGAAACTTAAGTTTTTGCAGAATTAACAATAAGGAGTCACATCCTCGCCACACTCGTCAGCCAAATAACACAAAGCTCGAAAGCGCAGCCCAACCACTTGCTCGTAAAGCGGATTTAACTTGCACAGCGGCGGAATGGATAATAAAGTGCGATCGCCAATTTTGACTTCTCGCTCAAACGGACACTGGCTGGGAATATACTTACACAGAAACCGAGCCAACTTTTGACTTTTAATTGCAGTGTTATCAAGCCATTGTTTTAGCGGATGCAAGGGGTCAAAGTGTGGCTTTTGACCGTAAGGTTGAGAATTTGTAGCGACATTAACGGCGGTTTCTGGTTTGCCAAATCCTACCCAATGTGGCAGAGTTCGGTAGGAGACTGTATGCTCAAATACGTTCATTTTGCTCTCTTCCTCTTTTATAACGAGGTGCCAAGAACTCTCTGTAGAGCTTGTGCGATATTATCTACAATCAGTATCTACAGCATCTCGTTTTGCTTTACCGGATTGAACTTCTTAAATTAATGACTTAGGGCGAGAAAAGTAGTTCCTGATTTTTTTAAAGACGGTGTGCGCTCTAAAAAGTGTCCTCATTTCCAGCCCAACAATTGATTGAGAGGGTAAAAATTCTGTCTTCTACCTTTTAGCTTCAACCTTCGGTTGAGTCTCCTTTTGTAGTTCAATTACAATTGTGACGCATCGAAGAGAATTATCCCATACGTGAAAATGCGGAATTTTTAATAAAACTTATAATATTTCTAAATAAGCTCTGCTGCAAAAAACCCTGAAACCTCGACCCAACAATCTTTGCTCGCGATCGCTCAGAAACTTCTACAATGAGAAATAATCGGTATCACCGCCCTCACCACCCATGAGCAACCCAGAAACCAAAGCTATCGCCCGCGAATTGCAAAGCCACGCCGCCATTCTCGGCGGCTTCGTCTCCCTCCTCTGGATTATCGAAATTGTCGATGTATTCCTGTTCCGAGGCAGGCTGAATGCTTACGGAGTCCGCCCCCGCAGCCTCGACGGACTTCAAGGCATCCTGTTGATGCCTTTTCTGCATGGCAGTTTTGCTCACTTAGCCGCCAATACCCTCCCTTTTGTGACATTGGGTTGGTTGATAATGCTGCGAGAAATTAGCGACTTTTTTATCGTGAGTGCCGTCACTGTGCTAGTCAGCGGATTCGGAGTTTGGCTGACTGGCGCGCCCTATTCCGTTCACATTGGTGCCAGCGGATTAATCTTTGGTTACTTCGGTTTCTTGCTGCTGCGGGGCTATTTTGAACGCAGTTTTACATCTATTTTGTTATCTTTAATTGTCGGTTTCTTCTACGGCAGTTTAATTTGGGGAGTTTTGCCCTCGCAGCCGGGAGTTTCCTGGCAAGCGCATTTCTTTGGCTTTGTCGGCGGCGTATTAACAGCTCAACTTTTAGGCCGGCAGAAACGGCGAATTAACTAGAATAACACTGAGGCTGCATCCTATCATCACCTTGGTTTATTGCTCATAAATTATCTAAAATCGTAGGTTTTTTGTCAATAAACCTGGTTTCTTGTCTAACAATTGCGTCCCGGATAGCAAGACTAACTGCTGACCAATAATTCAACGCGGGCCGGCAAGCACACAGTAAAAACCGAACCGCAACCTAACTCGCTTTCAACGTGCATATCGCCACCCATCATCACGCAAAAGTGACGGCTAATAGTCAATCCCAAACCCGTGCCGCCATACTTGCGCGTAGTTGATGCGTCGCCCTGCATAAATGCTTGAAATAAATGCTGCAATTTTTCGGGGGGAATCCCAATGCCCGTATCAGCTACGCGAAAAATTATTGAGTCGGAAGGTTCTGCTATTTCTTGAGTGGTTAAGCTGTCATGTTTAACTCTTTCCATGCAGAGGCTAATAGTACCCTGTTCCGTAAATTTGGCTGCATTGCTCAGCAGGTTGAGCAATATTTGACGAGTTTTGGTAATGTCAGCATACATCATTCCCAAGTCGTCAGCACAATAAACTTCAAACTTATTAGAATTTTTATCTACCAAGGGTTTGACAGTAGAAACTACCTCGTCAATTAAATTAACCGGGTTGAAAGTTTCTAAGTAAAGTTCCATCCGACCCGCTTCAATCTTAGAAATATCTAGAATGTCGCTAATTAAAGATAGCAAGTGTTTGCCCGCTGTTTGAATTTTTTGCAAGTCGGGGATAAAATCTTCGCAGCCTAAATCCTCGGCGTCTTCTTTGAGCATATCGCTGTAACCAATAATCGCGTTGAGGGGAGTTCGCAATTCGTGGCTCATATTAGCTAAAAAGGCGCTTTTGGCTTGGTTTGCAGCTTGAGCGGTTTGAGCTACCTTTTGGAATTCTTCTGCTAATTTGCGCTGGGTAATATCTTCGGCAATACCGACGATGCGGTAAATTTCTCCGGTTTGGTTGCGGACTGGAAAAGCCCGATCGCGCACCCAGCAAACTGAACCGTCCGAGCGCACTACCCGATACTCCTCATCATAATCGCCCCGCACCTGTTTCTCAAAACCAGCCTTGACGCGATCGAGATCCTCCGGGTGAATAGCATCCCAAAAAGCCTCCGGTTCTGACTGCAAACTCTGACAGCTCAAATTCCATATTTTTTCGCAAGCAGGACTCACATAAACTAGCTGCTTTTGATTGGGTTCTCTAATCCAAAATACCTCATGAATATTTTCTGCCAACTGGCGAAACCGCTCCTCGCTAGCCCGCAACTTCTCCACAGCACTGTGAAATTCAGTCACATCCTGAATCAGCGATGCCACCCCAATGATGCTGCCGTCACTATCAACCAAAGTCGTATTGTACCACTCGCACAGAATTATTTTGCCGTCTTTTCTGATGTTCTCGTTAAGGCTGGTAACTCCTCCTGTATTAGTCAGCAAAGTTATAGATAGTTGCCTGACATACTCCTTAGCACTTTCAGGAACTATGAGATCGACTCCGTGGCGTCCCATTGCTTCCAAGCGGTTGTATCCAAAAATTCTTTCGGCTGACAAATTCCATTCCGCTACTTCAAAGTTTAGATCCCATTCAATCGCTCCCAAAGGAGTTTGGTGAAGATGGAGAGCCAGTTTTCGCTGCGAGTTTTTCAGAGAAATAATTAATTCATTTTTGTCGGCGATCGCAGATTGTACCCGATCTGCGAGAGTAGTAAACGACTCTTCCAATTGAGCGGCCATCATATTAAAAGAGCGAGCCAGGACACCCACCTCATCCTCCCGATCTACAGACGCCATCAACCGGGAATCTACCACAATCCCGCCCCATTCTCCCCGGGACAAAGCCTCCGCAGCCTTGCTCAGACGCCGAATCGGTACAACAATCCACCTAGAAGTCAGAGCGCCAATGGCCGTTGCCAGCACCAAAGCACCCAGACACATCACCACAGTATACCGAGTGTTGGCATGAATCCTTTCCATAAAATCGGCTTCAGGAACCGTCACCACAATCAACCAGTCGAGGCCCCTGCTGTCTAAAAGCGGCGTCACCTGTAGAAATTGCCGTTGACCGTCGATCGTAAAATCTAACTGGCGAGCTCTGTCAATTTTGTGCAAATCTCCGAAGTGTTCTGTCAAATAGCGGGCGGTCGATCGAATGAGAACATTCTTGCTGCTCGTGGCCACAATCCGTTTCGCAACACCATTGCTAACAATAAATGGCGGTTCAGGAGTAGAATTGGCCACCAATTGCCCCGACCTTTCTACAATAAAAGTCTGTCCTGATTTCCCAATTTTTAGAGTTTCCAAGAATTGATTGAGCTTGGCAAGGGCCAAGTCCGAACCCAGGATGCCAATCAGTTTACCATCATCGCCATAAACAGGTTGAGCAGCCGTAATCGCTAGTTTGGGAGCGCCAAAAAAATTATAGATTTTACTCCAAGTCGGTTTGCCTGCGCGCACCGGAGCTATGTACCAAGGTCGGACGCGGGGGTCGTAGTTGAGAGTAGTTTTTAATAGCTTGGTTGGTTCCTCGAACTCGGACAGCGCGTAGCTATGCAAGTTATAGCCAGTAGATGGATTAGAAATCTGAACTTGCAACTTGCCGTCGTCGAGGCGTTCAACTCCAATAAAATCTTTTTCTTCGGATGCGAATTGAATGTAGCTAATTTTATCAAAAATTTTGATTTGTTTGTAGAAGTAGCGTTGCAAACTCTCACTATCCTGCAGGTTCACAATGCCGAGACGGATGGCATCGAGATTGAGCTGATTGATTTGGTGTGGCGTTTCAATATAACTATTAATATGTTGCTGGATACGCGATGTGACTTCTGCCCGCAGTTGTGCGGCAACATCGTTGACGGCTATGCGCCCGTTCCGCAGCGACAGCCACCCCGTCAACCCTACCGCCGCGAAAGTCTGGAGGGCAAAAGGCACAACAAGGACGATGCGAATTGGCACTTTGCCTGACATTTTTAAAATTTGGTCGGTCAAATATCTGATTGGCATGATGAAGCAGAAATATTACGAACCCACAACATTTCGGTAAAGTACAGCCTGATGAGCGCCGGTTTTGAAGTTGAGATGGTTTTAGTAGGCCAAGTGCTGTTAAGAGTTCGGAATCTGCCGCTGGCAACTGAATTTTTAACGACTGCCACCGCCATCTTAGCGCGATCGAGAGCTTTGGGAACATTGGCGATCGAGATGAATGCAGTCTCCATCCGGGACTCACTCTACACGCTCATCCTATTATAGAGTTGAGATTAAAGAATTAAAGAAGTGGGAAAGACTGATTCTGTAAGGGGTTAGAATTTGTCGGCTGTTGCATTTTTTTTGGGAACTGGTATCTCAAACCAGGTTTTTTTAGCGTGTCGGCGGGCTGCAACCAACTATTTTTATGAAAAAACCCCGGTGGATAGCCACCCGTGCGTCCAGCACTAACTATTTTTCCACTCCTGACGCGCGCTAATCAAACAAACCGAGTTTTTGGTTGACTCATGCCTGAAATGACGTATTTTGGAGTTTAAACCCGCTTGCTGCGTCAGTTCTATTTGACCCATAGCGCTATCCAAAGTTTTGACACTCTCCGGCGTGAACGCACGGAGATTCTTTAATCTACGAACCGACTTGCTGAGACAGGATTTCTGAGCGTCAAAGTAGAGGTATTAAACTCAGCGAGACTGTCACCAGTCTCGCTGGTCTTCAAAACCGTGCATGAGACTTTCACCTCACACGGCTCC
>NZ_JAUBOV010000071.1:0-41904 GCF_036700405.1 Microcoleus sp. T3_D1 | reverse complement strand
TATTGTACAATACGCGAGCGGGGACGCTCGCACTACAATAAAAAAAATGCTTTTTACAAAACTGAGATGCTCCCTGAATCCGGCGGCTTGTATCCTGGCTGCTTTCGGTCAAAACGATCGCACGCGAGTGCATCACCAAAGCCAGGGCGATCGAATTTCTGCCCTTAAACAAATCCTTCGCAGTAACTCCAGATCGAACTAACACCCGCCCGAACCGCATTCCCCAGACCAACAGCACCAAACCCAGCACCAGCGTCACTACTATTTCCATAAGTTCAGAATACGATCGCTTAACTCGGTTGTAACTGAGATGTTGCACCATTCTCAATAAGCTTTTTAGCAACAGGCTTTCCGGCCTGTTCCACAAGAAGACTCATTCTTTGTGGAACGGGCATCTTGCCCGTTCTTGACGCAAGATGCCTGTTCCACAAGAAAATTCACTCTTTGTGGAACAGGCATCTTGCCTGTTCTTGAGAATGCTGCAAGATGTGAGTTGTAACATTTATGCGATCGTCCGTGGGGGAGCGGGGGAGGAGGAGAGAGGGGGAGTGGGAGCATTTTTCTTTTGCCTCCTGCCTTCTTCCCTCTTTCTTCAACCACACCTAAAATTTGCAAAATGTCAAGGGATTCGATCGACTTTTCCCCATCTTAGCCACCAAGTCCCAAACAAGATTTAGCGCCGGACAAAATCCCCCAAATTTTTTGCCACAAACGGTCACATCCGTTGTAATATAGATGTAAGTCACAGCCCGTTAAAGTAATCAACCAACAATTAAGTCGCTCAATATATTCACGCTCCAACGAGCGATGAGTTGTATTGAGCGCGCCTATTAAGGAGCGCTCAAAGCTCGTCACACACCCCAAATATTCAGCAAGAATCATGCCATCAAGAGCCGCCAACGATGTAGACGTAGCAGAGCAATATTGGCACTACCTAGAAGTATCCAAGGTTGCAACAATCTTAGAAACCAACCTGGAAAGCGGTTTAGAACCGACAGAAGCCAACCATCGCCAACAGAAATTCGGGCCCAACGAACTAACCGTTAAAGCAGGGAAACCAGCCTGGTTAAAATTTCTCCTGCAATTTAACCAACCCCTCCTGATCATCTTGCTGAGTGCAGGTTTAATCAAAGCAGTGATCGGAGAATGGCTAAACGCTAGCGTAATTTGGGGCGTAACCACCACCAACGCTACTATTAGTTTCATCCAAGAAGCTGGAGCCGAGAAAAAAATTGAAGCCCTAGCCCAAGCTGTCACTACCGAAGCCACAGTCATTCGGGGCGGCAAAAAATTAAGAATTCCCTCCAAAGAACTCGTAGTCGGGGACTTAGTAACCCTGACTTCCGGCGACAAAGTACCGGCAGACTTGCGCTTAGTGAAAGTCCGCGACTTGCAAATCGACGAATCGGGACTCACCGGGGAATCTGTTGCTGTCGAAAAAGAATTAGGACAATCGGGAGACTTGGTTCTGCCACAAGAAACGCCACTAGCAGAACGGGATAACATGGCCTATGCCGGCAGTTTTGTCACTTTTGGCCAAGCTAGCGGCATCGTAATTGCGATCGCCAATAAAACCGAAACCGGCAAAATCTCCCAACTATTAGATCGCCACATCGACCTCACCACCCCCTTAACCCGCAAATTCAACCAATTCAGTCAAAACTGGCTGTTATTCGTGTTGGGAATGGCAACCTTGACCTTCGCAGTCAGATTGGGGCGGCCAGTCCCAGAGGGAGTTTCAGCCTTTAAAGAAGCAGTCGAACCCGCTGTCGCCCTGATTGTCGGTGCAATTCCCGAAGGCTTACCCGCCGTCATCACCGTTACCCTAGCCGTAGGCGTTTCCCGGATGGCAAATCGCCACGCGATCGTCCGCAAATTGCCCGCAGTGGAAACCCTCGGCGGCGCTACAGTCATCTGTTCCGACAAAACCGGAACTTTGACGGAAAACCAAATGACGGTGCAAGAAATCTATTCTGGCGGCGAATCCTACTCGGTTACGGGTACGGGATACAGCCCCGAAGGTGAAATTCAACTCAACCAACTGCCAATTACTGTCAGCCAAACTCCAACTTTGCAAGAATGTTTGCAAGCTGGACTCCTTTGCAACGACTCTCAGTTGGAATTCAAAGACGATAATTGGATTGTCGTCGGAGATCCGACAGAAGGAGCGTTAATTGCTGCAGGCAAAAAAGCTGATTTGAGCCAGCAAATTTTGTCCAAGTCAATGCAGCGGCTGGATTCAATTCCCTTTGAATCTCAGTTTCAATACATGGCGACGCTGCACCGAACTCCCACTGGGAAAATTTTGTACGTCAAGGGTTCAGTAGAATCAATTATCGGCCGCTGCGGTTCCAGTCTCGACACTCAAGGAAATCCGGTAGAAGTCGATCGCGAACAAATCCACCATCAAGTCGATGAAATGGCAAAGCAAGGCTTGCGCGTCTTGGCTTTAGCGAAAAAGCCAGTACCGCAAAGCCAAAATTCCGTCGATCACTCGGATTTGGAGTCAGGGCTGATTTTCTTGGGACTGCAAGGTATGATTGACCCGCCGCGGGCAGAAGCGATCGCAGCCGTCCAAGCTTGTCAAACCGCCGGCATCCAAGTCAAAATGATTACCGGCGACCACATCGCTACAGCCAAGGCGATCGCCCGCCGCATGGGATTCCGCAAAACCAAGCACCACAGGGAACTTGTAGCCTACACGGGCGCTCAACTCGCCGCAATGAGCAAGCAGGAACTCGGCGAAGCCGTAGAAGCCGGCTCAGTTTTTGCCCGCGTCGCCCCAGAACAAAAACTCCGCCTCGTAGAAGCTTTGCAAAATCAAGGCGAAATCGTGGCGATGACGGGAGACGGCGTTAACGACGCGCCGGCGCTCAAACAAGCGGATATCGGTATTGCGATGGGCAGCGGTACTGAGGTTTCTAAG
This sequence comes from Microcoleus sp. T3_D1, assembly GCF_036700405.1. Lineage (NCBI taxonomy): Bacteria > Bacillati > Cyanobacteriota > Cyanophyceae > Oscillatoriales > Microcoleaceae > Microcoleus > Microcoleus sp. T3_D1. Next base: position 38,978 of record NZ_JAUBOV010000071.1, on the reverse strand, counting down.
GAAGCCGCCGACATGATTCTTACCGATGATAACTTTGCGTCGATCGAATCTGCTGTAGAAGAAGGGCGATCGGTTTACAAAAATCTGCTCAAAGCAATCAGCTTCATTCTCCCAGTCAACGGCGGAGAATCGATGACAATTTTGCTCAGCACCCTCCTCGGTCGAGAATTGCCGATTTTGTCGCTACAAATTCTCTGGCTGAATATGCTCAACTCGATCACCATGACTGTGCCCCTGGCTTTCGAGCCCAAGTCAGCGGGAGTGATGAAACAGCAGCCCCGACCGGTAAACGAACCTTTCCTCACCGGAAATCGGATCAAGCGGATCATCGCTATTTCTCTTTACAACTGGACTCTGATTTTCGGAATGTTTGAATGGGTGCGCCAAGCTCCTTGGGGAACCTTGGAACTGGCCCGCACGATGGCGATTCAAGCTTTGGTAATGGGGAGAATTTTTTACCTGTTGAGTCTCAGCCAGTTGTTGCCTTCTTTGATTGCTAAATTTAGCGGTTCTAAGGAAGAAGTTAGCGGTGCTCCCGCCCTCGGTGTGGGAATTGTCCTGGCGGTGATTTTGCAGATCATCTTTGCTAATTCTCCGTTTGTCAATAGCATATTTGAGACGGCTCCGATGAATCTGGATCAGTGGTTGATTTGCTTCGGCGTAGCCCTGCCGATGATCGGTGTTGCTCTCTCCGTCAACCGGTTCGATCCGCCCAACTAAGCTGCTGCCCAAAAGTGCGATCGAACTTGGAGGTACTGCCACCGATTAGTAATTTCGGGTGTTCAGAAACCGGGTTTCTGGAAGAAACCGGGTTTCTCTGTTTTACACAAAATCGAACCTAAAAGCCCACGTCATATCATCTCCGGTAAATCACTTAGGATTAAGCGCCAATTTTAGGCCAATACGCTTGGGCCCGAGCCCGATCTCCCTGGCGCCCCCCCATCGTTGCGGGGGGACAAGAACTTACTCTTTCGTCCCCCAACAACCAGGGGGAGTAGGGGGTATGCGAGGGGATCACGCCCGGAATAAGCAGTTTTAACCCAAGCGTATTGAATTTTAGTCCACCCATGAAAACCAGTTAACCCTTTGAAAACACCCAAATCGTAAAAAGTTAATTATTTCTGTATAATACACTACAATTAGCTTTTAAAAAATAGACATATATTAACAAAGTAAATGTGCAGTGGCTGCGATGTTGGCAACTTATTGACAATAAATTTGAAGGCTGCCCGATCGGCATTCGCTACAACCGTTACCCAGCAAGTCTTGGTTTGAACCAGTTTTGATAAGCCAACCAGAGCGCCCTTCCCAACGGTTCGTTATCGATAGGGCGAGCCCAAAAGATTTACTTATCAAATGAATTTAATAATTGTTTTATAATTTGTGCAATAGTAAGGTAGAGTTAATTATCAAGCCAAGAAAACGTGCGGCTCGCAAAAAGTGAGTTCACACAACTCGGCCGCTCGAAATATCGATAATCAAAAAAGTCAAATCAGCAGGGATAGTTTAAAGAATTATGCTAGCGATAAATCTTTTGCTCCCTCCTGCCAAGGATCGCTCAAAACAGTTCGCTAAATTCCATTAGCGAACAGAAAAAAAGCGCCTTGATAAACTTCAGTGATGTCGTTACAGAAGATTATGAATTGCAGCGAGGCTAGACTATGACAAAATTTTCAGAGCAATTTTCTCGGCGTAAATTTATCGTTACAGCCGGTGCATCTGCAGTCAGTTCAATACTGCTCAAAGGGTGTTTGGGAAATCCTCCCGAACCGGGTGCAACTGCTGGCGGTGAGGCCGCTGCTGGTGGCGGGGCAGTGCCGGTGGCAACATCAGCAGTTGCTGTTGCCAACGAGAAAAGAGTAGAAGGAATTGAAAGCACTAAAATCTCATTGGGATACATCCCGATCGTCGAAGCAGCACCTTTAATCATTGCCCAAGAAAAAGGCTTTTTTGCCAAATACGGCATGACTGAGGTAACAGTCGCCAAACAAGCCAACTGGGGCTCCGCTAGAGATAACGTAGAAATCGGATCTGCCGGGGGCGGCATTGACGGCGGCCAGTGGCAAATGCCGATGCCTTATCAAATTAGTCAAGGCCTGATCACCAAAAACAGCACCCCAATCCCGATGTATGTTCTGGCCCAGCTAAACACTCACGGAAATGGAATTGCGATCGCGGGCAAACACCAAGGCAAAGGCCTCGGACTCAAACTAGACCAAGCAGCCCAAGACTACATCAAAGGCCTAGCGAAAGCAGGCACTCCCTTCAAAGCAGCCTACACCTTCCCCAAGGCTAACCAAGACTTGTGGATTCGCTACTGGCTTGCAGCTAACGGCATCGATCCCGACACAGATGTCAGCTTGCTGACAGTGCCGGCCGCCCAAACCGTGGCCAACATGAAAACCGGAAGCATGGACGCTTTCAGCACCGGCGACCCCTGGCCTTTGCGGATCGTCAAAGAAAACATCGGCTTCATGTCAGCGCTAACTTCCGAAATCTGGAAAGCACATCCAGAGGAATATTTAGCCATTCGCGGCGACTGGGTAGACAAGCATCCCAAAGCCACAGAAGCCGTGATAGCAGCAATCATCGAAGCGCAACAGTGGTGCGACAAGCCAGAAAATCGCGCCGAATTAGTTGCCATTGTTTCGGGCAAAAACTTCTTTGACGTATCTCCGGCTGTTTTGACTCCTCCCTATGAAGGCAAGTACGTCATGGGCGACGGCAAACCCGACATCAACGACTTCCAGAGGAGCCCGCTGTACTGGAAAGATAGTGTCGGCAACGTTTCTTATCCCTACGCCAGTCATGATTTGTGGTTCATTACCGAAAGCGTTCGCTGGGGTTTCTTGCCAACAAAAACCTTGGCCGACAAAAAGACACTCATCGGTAAAGTCAACCGCGCCGATATCTGGAAGAACGCAGCTAAATTAGCCGGAGTTGCTGATGCTGATATTCCGAAAAGTACGTCTCGCGGTATTGAGAAGTTCTTTGATGGCAAAGAATTCAACCCGGATCAGCCAGAAGCTTATCTGAGCAGTTTGGCGATTAAAAAAGTGTGATGGGTAAAAGCTTCCCATAATTTAGCCTCAAAAATTTAGTCTCGAAAGAAAACACCGCAGAAACAGAGGAGATAAGCAGGATGGCTGTAAGTACAAGTCGGAGAGGTAGAGTCGCTCCGCAAGCGGCGCTGGGCGACTTTTGGAAGAAGAATTCCCCGAATATATTGCCGCCAATCTTGGGGCTAATTGGATTTCTGTTTGTTTGGCAATTCCTGTCAAGTTCTGGAATTATTAAATTGCCGGGGCCGACAAGCGTTTGGACTGACGAACGGACGCGGATTCTGTTGATGTATCCTTTTATGAACTCCAAAACTTACGGAGTCGGCTTGTTTTGGCAGACTTTAGCTAGTTTGGAACGGGTGGCAAAAGGCTATACTCTCGCCGCTGCTGTGGGAATTGGCATGGGGGTTGTGGTAGGTACAAATCCTTTTCTAAATAAGGCTTTAGATCCGCTTTTTCAGTTTTTGCGGATGGTGGCCCCTTTGGCTTGGGTGCCCATTGCCCTGGCTGCACTGCAACAAAACGAACCTGCTGCTTTGTTCGTGATTTTTATCACTTCAGTTTGGCCGATTTTGATCAACACGGCTGAAGGTGTGCGCCAAATTCCAGACGACTATAACAACGTTGCGAAAGTGCTGCAACTTACTCGGAAAGAGTATTACCTCAATATCTTGTTTCCGTCGGCACTTCCTTACATCTTCACAGGATTGAGAATTGCGATCGGTTTGGCTTGGCTGGCAATTATCGCTGCGGAAATTGTGATGTCCGGGATTACAGGTATCGGCTTCTTTATTTGGAACGCTTACCAGCAAAACTACATCAGCGAAATTTTGTTAGCTGTAGTCTACATCGGGGCTGTTGGTTTGCTGCTCGATCGCATGATGGCTTGGTTGCAGCAAAAAATTGCTCCACCTCAAGGAAAATAGTTGTGCAAGTAACTCGCTAAATAATTTTGAGTTTTGAGTTTAAAGATTTGAGTTCAAAACTCGATATTTATATTTCAGGAAACTGCAATCTACACAGGGTTACGAAATCTCCAACAAGCGACAGTTAAAGCTAGCTGCTAATCTATAAAAACTAGCAGCTAGCGAAATAACAAACCTACAAAAAAGGCAAAAAAATCATGTCTATTTTGATTGAAATAGAACAACTGGAAAAAGTATTTAATTTATCAGACGGCGGCACATACGTTGCTCTCAAAGGCATCGATCTGGAAATTGAAAAAGGCGAATTTATCTCCTTAATCGGACACTCTGGCTGCGGAAAATCTACGCTGCTAAATATGGTGGCAGGTTTGGATTTGCCGACAGAAGGATTGGTGACAATTGAAGGACAAAGAATCACCCAACCAGGCCCCGATCGCATGGTAGTATTCCAAAACTATTCCCTGCTACCTTGGCGGACGGTCAGAGAAAACATTACCCTAGCCGTAGACTCGGTAATGAGCGGCTTACCCAAAGCCGAACGCCTCGAAATCATTCAAAAACACATCGACATGGTGGGCTTAACTCCCCACGCCGAAAAACAACCTGCATTGCTATCAGGGGGACAAAAACAGCGCGTGGCGATCGCCCGTGCTCTGGCCCTGCGCCCCAAACTGTTACTCTTAGACGAACCCTTCGGCGCTTTGGACGCTTTGACTCGCGGCAACTTGCAAGAAAAGTTGATGGAAATTTGCCAAGAGTACGAAATCAGCGCCCTGATGGTAACGCACGATGTGGATGAGGCAGTGTTGCTGAGCGATCGCATCGTCATGCTCACCAACGGCCCCGAATCGAAGATAGGCGGCATTCTCGAAGTAGACATCCCCCGCCCCCGCAAGCGGATGGAAGTCGTCTCACACCCCAGCTACTACGCTCTACGTAGCGAAATGATTTACTTCCTCAACCAGCAGAAGCGCGTCAAAAAACTGCGGGCGCGGAAAGTACCCGCGATCGCCCGCCACGGCCTGGAAAAAGTCAACCTCGAACTCGGCTTTATTCCGCTGGCAGCCTGTGCTCCCCTCGCTGTCGCCAAAGAAAAAGGCTTTTTTGCCAAGCACGGCCTGGATGAAGTCCACCTCGTGCGGGAAACAAGCTGGCGCGGCATCGTAGACGGCATCGCCGCAGGTTACTTAGACGCAGCCCAAATGCCCTCTGGGATGGCGATGTGGTTGAGCTTGGGGGGCCACCAAGAGCAGCCGATTCCGACGGTTACAGCCCTCACCATGAGCCGCAATGGCAACGGAATTACCCTCGCGAGGCGCTTTTACGACCAAGGGATCTACACTCTGGCAGACTTTAAAGAAATGCTGCATAGAACGCCGGCCCAAACGCACCGTATGGGCATCGTTCACCCTTCTTCGATGCACAACCTGTTGCTGCGTTACTGGCTGGCTTCCGGCGGCATTGACCCGGATCGCGATGTGTTGCTGAAAAATATCCCACCGGCTCAAATGATCGTTGACTTGCAGGGCGGCACTATTGACGGTTTCTGCGTCGGCGAACCTTGGAACTTGCGGGCATCGATGGAAGGAGTCGGCTTTACGGTGGCTACAGATTTGGAACTGTGGCCGGGGCATCCGGGAAAAATTTTGGGGGTGCGGGAAGACTGGGCAAATGCTTATCCCAACACTCACATTGCTCTAGTCAAAGCTTTGCTCGAAGCTTGCAACTATTGCGCCGATCCAAGTCGCGCCGCCGAGGTTTCGGAAATCGTCGCGGGAAGGGAGTACGTCGCTACTGATAAGAGTTACATCCAACTCGGCGACGCCAAATCTTCTGCTTGCAACCTCGATACTCCGATGCGGGAATACGCCCACCACTTGTTTTCGGGAGAGGGGGTGAATCGCCCAAGCCGCACCGAACAACTCTGGCACATGGTGCAGATGGCGCGCTGGGGCGATACTGTGTTCCCGCGCAACTGGGTGGAAATTCTGGAACGGGTGGTGCGAGTCGGTGCCTTCAGCACGGCGGCGCGAGAGCTGGGGATGGCTGATATTACTTACACTCGCGGTTCTCTCAGCTTGTTTGACGGCTCGGTGTTTAATGCTGACGATCCGATCGGCTATCTCAACAGTCTGGCGATTAAACGCGATTTCACGATGGCGGAAGTTGTACTTGATTCCGACCGTAGAGTTGCTTAAAGTGGTTTTCAGTAGGATGCAAACAGGGTAATTGCTAACTGTTTAGTTGCTCGTTGCTAACTTTCGGAAGCCATCCGTTAAATCCGTTACAGAATCTGTGGCCGAACTTCTTTCACCTATAACCCACTAACAAGTTCCAAAATCATGCTCAACACCACTACGAACCAAACTCAAACCAAAAAGCAAGACAAGAAAGTAAAGGATCGCCGGAAGCCTTTTTTGGTGATGGAAAATGTTCACAAATCATACCCAAATGGTTACAGAGCTTTAGAAAACGTTAACTTGACTGTAGCTGAGGGAGAGTTTATTACGCTGATCGGACACTCGGGTTGTGGCAAGTCAACGCTGTTGAATATGGTGTCGGGTTTTAGCCATCCGACTCAAGGCAGCGTCAGAATTAGCGGGCAAAAAATTGAGAAGCCGGGCCCCGATCGCATGGTGGTGTTTCAGGGTTACGCTTTGCTGCCTTGGCGGACGGTGTTTGAAAATGTTTACCTTGCGGTTAATGCTGTATTTCCTGAGAAGTCGAAGGTCGAAAAAAATGCGATCGTCAATGAGCATTTGGCGATGGTGGGATTGACTGAAGCTGCCCAGAAAAGACCGCCGCAAATTTCGGGGGGGATGAAGCAGCGGGTTTCGATCGCCCGCGCCTTGGCAATTCGCCCGAAAGTGCTGATTTTAGACGAACCTTTTGGTGCTCTGGACGCAATTACTAAGGAGGAATTGCAAGAAGAGTTGCTGAAAATCTGGAACGATCACCGCTGTACGGTGTTGATGATTACTCACGACATTGATGAAGCGCTGTTTTTGGCCGATCGACTGGTGATGATGACTAACGGCCCGTCGGCGACAATCGGTGAAGTTTTGGAGATTCCTTTCCCGCGTCCGCGCGATCGGGTTCAAATGATGGAAGATCCGGAATACTACAATTTGCGGAACTACGCCCTAGATTTCCTGTTCCGTCGCTTTGCACACGATCACGATGCCTAATCAGTTGGGAAATCAAAGTTCAAGAGGAGAATTATGAGACTTCTCGAACAAGTTTAATTCTTGTGCGGAGTAGGGATTAGGCATCCTGCCGGCCCAAGACGAGCTTTTTTGCAGAAGTCTATTGAAAAGTTTAAGCCCCAGTGTTCCCCGATGTCAGGGGAACATCGCTGCGGGCGCAATTTTCCCGATCCGGTTGGGTAAACTGAAGCTTAATGGTGGACGAGAAGTTTTTTCGGACGTTCGGATCTTTTTCCGATATTTTACGTCTACCAGCGAAGAGACCCGATTGCCTAGCTGTCGGTAAGCTGGCATGAATAGAGCCCACCTTCGATCGAGGGTGGGCTTCTTCTTGATGTTATTAACCGTTTGTGGGCGATCGGTGGTTGGTGCATTCCACCCTTGGAACTGGCACACTGCAGGAACGTTTATCGGTGTTTCATGGATTAAGGCTGTTTTCAATATAGCGGTTTTCAGTGGAGTGAAGTACAGACGATCGGGTAGGGAAACGGCCGATCCTAAGTCCGGCGCGGGACTCTGTGACTTTTAACAATTGGTATAAGAGTGATGATTGTAGCAATACTTTTTTAAATTTGTATCACTCAGGTTTGCACGGAAAACTCCTCTGGGTCAATATCCCAATTTACCCAGCGAATTGCTTCTTTAGCCGTTAGCGAAGCCCTCGAAGAGGATCGCACATCAGGAGGCACTCGCAACGCATGAATGAATCCCGTGCTCGGACAGGTCATTTTTAACAGATAAACTGGCTGTGGATTACCCTCGTCATCAAAATCATCGTCAAACTCGATGCTTAATAAAGTGTATTCCTGCCAACTATCTAATTCTGTCACCGCTAATTCTTGAATTATGCGATCGTAACCAATTCTCTCAATTAACACTCGACGCAGTTCGGCATTTTCTTCCGATAGAAGCCATTCTGCTTGCCACAAATCGGGGTGTACTTTTCCGTATTCTTCGGGTAATTTAACGCCGTGGTGAAAGTATAAACTGTAGCCGTCCGCAAATGCGATCGCCGGTTCTCCTTCAGCGTGTAGGCGATTTTCAGCGTCAAAGCGAAGGTGCAGGGGGCGATCGCAAATTATGCAAATTTTGTCAAACGGCAAGATCAACCCGCATTCCTCGAACAACTGTTGCTTGCAGCGAAGTAATTCTTGTGCTTTCTCATCGAGAGTAATACCAAATTTCGATATGAAAAATTTAGTTAAATGAATTTCTTCTAGCAGATTAGTAAGACTTAGTAGTTCTAGATCCTCAAAGTATGAGCGGAAATCATCTCCCAACGATTCTAAGTCATTTTTTAACAATTCCTGAAATTCTGACACCAGAGTGTAATCGGCATTCCGCTCTAATATTATTGCATCCGACAGAGCCTTCCACAACATCGAACCCGAAAATTCTACGTTCGCCCATTGAAAACAATTGTGGGATAAAAACTTTCCCCCTACTAAATTTGTGACCGCTATTTCCGATATTTGATCTCGCGATCTACCGTCAATTTCTAGGAGTTTAAAAAGTTCGAGAAAAGCCGCCTGCGGACTGCTACAAACAATAACTTTTGGTGCTTCTTTACCGATAGCTGCATAAATTTCTCTCACTGCTTCTGTAGCTTTTTGATCGTCAATTGGCTGCGTGGAGAGTGTCAGGTAGTTCTGAGTAAGTTCGATGGGCAGATTTAAGTCAGTGATTGGATTATTCTGGATAATTAGTCGTGTCAGGTTAGTAAGTCCCGACAACGGAGTTATATCGGTAATTTGATTGTCCCACAGATGCAAGTAGGTCAGGTTGGTGAGTGCCGACAGCGGAGTTATATCAGTGATTTGATTGTCAACGAGCAAAAGTCCTGTCAGGTTAATGAGTGCCGACAGCGGAGTTATATCGGTAATTTGATTACCAATGAGATAGAGTTTAGTCAGGTTGGTGATTCCAGACAGCAGAGTTATATCGGTAATTGGATTCCTGGAGAGATACAAGTGTGTCAGGTTAGTAAGTACCAACAGCCCACTGATATCGGTAATTTGATTGTAGGAGAGATCAAGTTCTGTAAGGTTAGTGAGTCCCGACAGCGGAGCTATATCGGTAATTCGATTGCTTTTTAGATCAAGTTTTGTCAGGTTAGTGAGTCCAGACAGCGGAGTTATATCTGTAATTTGATTGTTGGAGAGATTCAGTTCAGTCAGATTAGTGAGTCCCGACAACAGAGTTATATCGGTAATTTGATTATCTCTGAGATAAAGTTCTCTCAGGTTGGTGAGTCCCGACAGCCCAGTGAAATCGGTAATTTGATTACCGCTAAGAGACAGTTTGATCAGGTTGATGAGTCCCGACAGCGGATTGATGTCGATAGTTCGATCGTGATTGAAATCCAGTTCAGTAAAATTTGAAAGTATTTTCTCGGCTTCATTACCGTCAGAAGTGCCAGCCTTTTGTAATAGCATATTAACTGTATGCCTTGCTTCTTTTGAAAGACTATCTTTGTGCTTGCACCAGTCAGCAAAGCTACTGAGATTAATTGGTTGTTTTACTTGTTGTTCTGACATAGTAAATTTCGATTTGAGTTTGGTAAAATTAAGGCTTTCACAAGCGGGTTATTCGGCCTACCCTACAATAAAATTCACAGAACTTGCCCACTCCGATGAAAGAAACCGGGTTTTTGACCGAATTTGGGGGCTGCAACGAAGTATTTCGTAAAAACCCGGTTTCTGCGCCCCCCATGCGTCCAGGACTGTTAACCTTAGTCTGCGACATACCGCCAGCCTTGGGGCTCATATTCCCGCTGAATTCGCACCATCCAATTACCTTCGGGAATTGCAATAGCCTTATGTTCTTCATGACTCAGTAATGCTGTGGGTGAAAGCACTCGCAAATACAGAGTGCCGTCTTTTTCGTACAGTTCAGCTTGTCCCTCAACAATGCGGTGAGAATGTCCAGTAACTTCACCTTCGGCGAGTGTGAGGTGAGGCTGTTTTTGTCCTTTAATTTGCTCTGTGGGAGTGAGAATTACGTCGCCTTGTCTAATCGGTTGCATAGTTTTTTTGTTAATTTTGTGTGGTGGTGTTGACAGGTCGATCGCTCTGACTGTCAATTTTATAATACGAACATACTACAAAAATGTCAAGAGCCTGGTTTAATAATTTTTGTATAGGTTTGAAGTGCGATCGATTCCAAGTAGTAAAAGTTTGGATCTTAATTTACCAGCAAATCACTCTTTTCCTCTAATCTCCAGAAATGCCGCGCCGAAATTCTTTAACTGCTTCAACCCTAGAAGCCATCAGCAGACAGCGAGATAACAAGTTAATATCTAAATCTGGCAATATTTCGCTTTGGGCAATTTTTTCATAGCCGTGCGATCGCAAATGATACAAACCAAACAATCCATCTTCCCAAAACCAAACTTCCGGGACTCCCAAGGCTTGGTAGCGATTCAATTTACTCTCGTTACCGCTAGTAAATACAACTTCGATCGAGAGGTCTGCAATATCTCCCGATCTTCTGTTAATCAAGTAAGATTGGTCTGCTTGTGCGGATGCTTTTCCTTCTTGTTCTTGGGTAAAGCTTCCTGTGGGAGTAAACTCGATTTCTTTTTCGACAAAATACGTACCCAGCAACAGGGCGATGACACCGCTGAAGACTTCATGTTCTTGCGAAACTGCCAAAATTTCTACCTCACCTTTGAAATAAAACAGTCTAATTCCGGGGGAGTCAGAGAATCCCTGTTCGATTAGTTTGAATTGTTGCCAATCAATCCCGGAGTGAATTAACCGTTGGTCTTTTGGTTTGTCTAATGTTACTGTCATAGCATGACCTCCTTTAACTAATATATATTATCCTAAAAATGTGGCAACTGAAACCCGATCGCGCCCTGCTTCTTTCGCCCGATAAAGCGACTCATCGGCCATCGCAATTAGCTCTCCCGGCTGCGACTTCGCCCCCGGAATGCAGCAAGCTACACCCAAACTCAGCGTCACATATTCGCTGACAGCAGACTTAGCGTGAGCTATATGCAAACCCCGCACCTGTTGTGCGATCATTTCAGCTACGGAAGTGGCACCTTCAATATCCGTATTCGGCAAAACCACTACAAATTCTTCTCCACCGTAACGCGCTACTAAATCAGCAGCTCGCTTTACCGAATGCTGGATCACCGCCGCCACTTTCCGTAAACATTCATCCCCCGCTTGGTGACCATAAGTGTCGTTGTAAAGTTTGAAATAATCAATGTCGCACATAATCAAAGACAGCGGTGCTTCTTCCCTCGCCAAACGCCGCCATTCCGTATCGAGGTATTCATTAAAAGAGTGGCGGTTTCTTACCTCAGTCAAACTGTCGTAATTTGCCAAATAATGCAAGGCTCTGTTCACTGTTTCTAACTGCTGTTTCTGCTGCAGCAACTGACGGTTGAGTTCCGCCAACTGCTGTTCGGCTGAGTGCGATCGCAACAAATTTCTCACCCTCGCGAGCAATTCCCTATCGTCAAAAGGCTTTGAAATATAATCGTCAGCACCCGCATCCAAACTTTCGATCCGAGATTCCATCCCCGATCGGGCTGTCAAAAAGATTACCGGAGTAGATTTCAATTCTGGCGTGTTCCGAATCTCCTTGAGCAAATCCAGCCCGTTTTGTCTGGGCATAATTTGGTCACTCACAATCAAATTTGGCTGCAAACTTTTGGCTTTTTCTAAACCTTCAACCCCGTCACTCGCCACGGCGACTCGATAGTACGGAGTTAATAAAGTTTGGAGGTAAGCCAGCAGAAAATTGTTGTCTTCTACTACCAGCAACAGCGGTAATTCTCGGCTGTCACTTGTTAATTCTTCCAGATGATTTTTGTCGTCAAAACTGTTAGGTTCCGGCAGCGGGGTCTGGGGTGTGGTCGTCCGGACATTTCCCGAACCCCACTCTCCCGATCCGAATCCACTCAGTCCAGCCAATTGGGCGATCGCGATCACCAACTGATTCGCTTCCACCGGCTTCGACAAATGCCTCTGAAACCCGGCCTCCAGCGCTTCGGCCGAATCTTCTTCCTCAATGCCTCCCGTCAGCGCCACGGCCGGTAGCAGTTCCCTGTGCTCGGACATTTCCATTGCTCTGATGCGGCGGATTAAATCGCAGCCGTCGGCTCCCGACACCGCCATATCGCTCACCAACACGTCGGGCCGCGACTGTTGCAACTCGGCCATCGCTTCGCAGGCGCTACCCACCGCTGTTACCTTGGCTCCAAATGCTTCGAGGCCTGTTTTGAGGAATTGCCGGATCTCGGTGCTGCTTTCGACCACCAGGACTTGCTTTCCCGCTAGGGGTTTGGAAACCGATCCGGGTCTGCTTTCCCTTTGGGCGATCGCAGCAGTGCGATCGTCGGGTGCATTTTTGTTGGCGCTCGGTAGCAGCACCCCAAAGGTCGCCCCCTGACCGAGGCCGGGACTCGAAGCCCAAACACTTCCCCCGTGCAGTTCCACTAACTGCCGCACAATTGAGAGCCCGAGCCCAAGCCGATTTTGTTCCTTGTTCTGGAAGCTGTCTGCAGGGCGGAAGTAGTCAAAGATGTGCGGCAGAAATTTGGGGTCGATGCCGCAACCGCTGTCGCTGACCCGAATCAAGACGCCCGACTCAGTAGGCTCGATCCGCACTTGAACTGGGTATGGTGTGGATTCTGGGGTGAATTTGATGGCGTTTGCAAGGAGGTTCCAGACTATTTGCTGCAAGCGTTCTGCATCTGCCAAAACGTAGCTGACGGCGGGGTCGAAATGTTTTTCTACGCGGAGGTTTTTGGCATCGGCGGCGGGACTGAGGGTGTCGATCGCAGATTCTACGATCGACGGGAGGTGAACTGGGCCGATGTTCAGGCACACTTTCCCTCGCAGCAACCGCGAGAGGTCGAGGAGATTGTCTATTTGTCGGTTTTGTAATTTGGCGTTGCGCTCGATGATTTCCAAAGCGCGGCTGGTGGTGGCTTCGTTTAAATTGCGTGATCGAGCTAGCTGCGCCCATCCCAAAATCGCGCTCAGGGGCGATCGCAATTCGTGGGAGGCGATCGCCAGAAATTCGTCTTTTGCCCGGTTGGCTTCAGCTTGGGCTGCTTCAACGGCTTTGCGATCGGTGATGTCGAATCCGATCGCCAAATACTGACAGGGTTTTCCCTTGCAGTCCAACAGTGGAACTACTGCTGCGTACACCCAATAATCACTTCCATTCTTGGCTTTATTCTGAATGTCTCCTTGCCAACTTTTACCTTTGGCAACAGTTAATAGCAGATTTTTGATGATTTCCGAAGATTTATATTCCGAATGGAGGATGCCGAAGTGGCTGCCGATTAGTTCGGCGTGGGAATAGTTGGATATGGAGCAAACTCGTTCGCTGACATAGTTAATAATTCCTCGCGCGTCAGTCCTCACCGCCAGTGTCGATCGGTCGATCGCTCTTTTAAAATCTAAACATTCTTGTAGCGACGAATCTAGTTCTTTTGTGGTAGAAAATTGACCGAGCCGATCGGACGCGTTTTGTTGCGGGCGATCGGGCTTATCCTTACTCCGTTGTTGGATTTCCATTGCTTCTATTTTCCCCTGACGGCTGACACCTAATCTACTCGCATCCTGATTCATTATCACAATTTTCTTTCCCGCACCGGCGGGTGTAATATTTTGTATCTCTTCATCTTCCTGAAAATTTGGCAGGCACCACATCCACTCGGGAGTCACCTCAATTGTTGTTTATAGTTGGCTAAAGTTTGTCAATCTGAGGACTGATTTTTCATATCTAGCCGATCGTCGGCTGCAGGCTCATTCCTTTTTATCTTGTTATCTTTTATATTTTACTAGGGGGAATCACTGAGAAATTTATGGTGTAGAGCACACACCGACAGTTGCATTGTTGTTTGAAACGGATATCATAACCGTCAACTTTTTTCTCACAATTACTCCTAGTATCTGGCACAAAGTCTCGTCTTCGGCCGGCTTTCGGGTCTGTGGCATTCTGCCTCATCTACACTGAAGGAGATATATCTGCAGGGCTAGACAGTTCCCAAATCACGGACTGGTTTGGATGCACAAAGTCCCTGTCTGGCGATCGTCCGTAACTTCTTTTAAATTATTTTCTTCAACATCTTGACAGGTCTGTATATTTTTTGTATTATAAAATGTAATATGCCTTCAGAGAAGAGAATCGGCCAACGGCCTTGACGCACTCAACTATTAACAATTTGAGGAAAATCGTCTGTGAATTTATCTGTGAATTTATCTGTGAATTTATCTGTGAATTTAGACGCTGTACGCGAGCAATTTGAACAAAGAGCCTTTGATTATGACGGTTTAATTCCCCGCCTCATTCCGCGCTATGGCGAGCAACACGATGTAATATTGCAGTTAATCCCTTCTGAAACTAATGGTAACATAAAAGTTCTGGATTTAGGTGCGGGAACTGGCATACTGTCGGCTGTGATTCTGCAAGCATTTCCTCAAGCAAAAGTCCTAGCCTTTGACATCGCCCAAAATATGCTGAAAACTTGCCAAACTAACTTGTCCGCTTTCCGAGAACGGCTGACCTTGCAGCAAGGAAACTTTGCCGAAGATGATTTCGGCAGCGGTTACGATTTGGTAGTTTCAGGGTTAGCAATCCACCACCTCGACAGCGCAGGCAAACAACAGCTATTTCACAAACTTTTCCACTCGATGAATCCCGGGGGAATCTTGCTAATTCGAGATATTGTGACAGGTGCTACTCCCCGGCTGACTGAGCAATACGAACAGTTATGGCGGCAGTACATGAAAGCTAACGGAGAAGACGATGCAGCCTGGTTTCAAAAATATCGAGAAGAAGATATTCCCTCCTCTGTAGAAGAGCAGACAAAGTGGCTTGCAGAAGCTGGTTTTGCAGACGCCGGATGTCACTGGCGCTATCTAAATTTTGCTATTTTTGGCGGAGTTATCCCAAGGTAGAAGGCATTCGGCAGAATGCAGAGTTTTTGATGCTTCTCAAAATATAAAGGTCGTGAAAAATCGCCGATTCAACACTTTTTTATTCGCGGACGCCGAACCTAATTGTGTAGGTAGTTAAGGGCGGACTTTACCGCTATAATTCGCGCGCAAGACCATTTTTTACGTCCGGGAATCATTTTCTGCCAACCTGTAGAGGCGCGTTCACTCAAGCGCCCTCTGGCAGTGCAAACAGATTCAACAAACCCGCATCCAATCAACGAGATAACCCGCTAGTGAAATTTTGTAAAAGGTGATTTAAAAGCTGAATAAATCAAGTAAAATTATGAACCATTCTCGATTAGTAAAAATCAGCCGATATCTCAGCAAACACCTGCGTCACGCGCCCTCGCGCATCGGCATTGAACTCGCTCCCGGTGGCTGGGTTCCTGTTAGCGAAATCCTCGATGCGTGCCAAAAAAATAACTTTCCAGTTCAGCTTGCAGAACTCAAAAAAGTAGTCGCGCAAAACGACAAGCAGCGCTTTTCCTTTGACTCCACCGGCACTCTAATTCGTGCCAACCAAGGACACAGCGTAGAGGTTGACTTGCAGTTAGAACCCGCTGTTCCCCCAGATATTTTATATCACGGAACAGGTAGCACAGCCGTCGAGTCTATTCTCAGTCAAGGAATTAGGAAAATGTCGCGGCATCACGTTCATTTGTCGGTGAATATCCAGACGGCGCGCCAAGTAGGTGCAAGACATGGCATCCCGGCAGTCTTGACTGTAGATGCCGCAGCCATGCAACGCGATTGTCATACATTTTACTGCTCGGAAAACAAAGTTTGGTTAGTAGATTTTGTGCCGCCCGCTTATCTCAAAATAAGTTGATAAATTTCACTTTTTTTGTATAAGGTGTACCACAAAAACTGTAAAATAAGGGTAAGTAGGAGTTTTGCAAAATGAGTGCGGAAGATATGGGCGATCGCGAAAACAATTTTCATCAAAACAATTCTCAAAATAGAGGTCTGCTAGGCTCTGGTTGGCGACCTTTTTACCGTCAATTTGATTGGGGACACCTGGTACATTTAGCGTCTAGCGACCCCCAAGAACTCGCTCAAAAAACTTTAGGGGCAGCTAGCGACATTGCCGACGCAATGGGACGACACCAATATACTTGGTGGGCCAATATTTTAAATGTCTTCTCGGAAAATACTCGCTACGAAATTGATGAATTTTGGGATTACATTACTCCGCAGCCAGTTTACCCGGATTACCGCTACAAAGACATTTTAGCTACCGAAACGCCTGTGGTGCAATTGGTCAGCCGCGCTAGCATTCCCATCGACTACGTTCTCAACAAACTCCAAGAGATTACTGTTTTCAAAGTTCTGGATTTGCTAGGGAAACCGGATGCGATTACCCAGTCTTTTATGGATAGACATTTTTCTTATCCCCCGGAGCGATTTGTTAGCTGGGAACGCTTGGAAGTTTTGGGTACTGTTTATGCTTCTTGGGCCCGATTCGGCTGCTGGCTGCAAATTGACAGCTACGACAGGGGAAGACGCTGCTACACTCTAATTTGCCAAGATATTGCGCCGCTAGTTAGCAAGGCAACTTATAATTTAGCGGTGATTCTGGGCGGGTACAAAAGCCGCGTCGGACAGGTTCACAGCCAGTTCCCAATTCGCACGTTTTCTGCGGAGGTTCAAAGTTTTACCGATACAGTTCAGCAGGCAATTTTGGATCAAAATCAGTTGGCTGTTTTGGTTAGTGGCGAACCGGGGACGGGCAAAACTGCTTGGACGCAAGCGGTAGCAAAGGAAATTTTAGTTCCGCTGGGTTATGTGATTTTTATCTTAGACCACGATGCTGTGGAAAATTTTGTGCCACCGAGTTATTTAGAGCGGATTTGTATTATTATCAATGAGGCTGATAATTTGGCTCAAGATCGATCGACCGCCGAAGCACAACGCACTAACAAAACTGAACACATTTTGAGTTTGCTGGATGGAACTTTGTATCAAAGCGTCATCGACGAACACGGCATTCAATTTCAGCAAAAACTCGTAGTTTTGATGACTTGCAACACCACTGAAAGATTAGATCCTGCAATGTTACGGAAAGGGAGAGTAGATTTTACCAGTGAATTTACGCACAAATTTGTTTGAGCGCTCTCTTGAATTATCAAGCTATCTGGCGATCGCACTGGCTACACGCTCTCATACCATCTTCGATGTGGGATTTTCAATTAAAACAGCAGGAGTCCCGCACTCTAACGGTACCCCGTTGAGTGTCGGGAGGAATGCGCGTGAGGCTCAAGAGCTGAACAAATTATCTATAAACGCAGACAGAATCTCTTCAACACGTGATACAATCTTGTCATGAAACAAGTCCTGACAGTATCTTGCAAGCTCCAAGTAACGCCTGAGCAGTCCCTCAAAATTGATGCAACCCTTCAGGCGTTTGCGAATGCTTGTGAATATGTGAACCAAACTGTGCCGCCAACCCTGACAAATGAATTGGCGATGCAATATGCAGGTATATCACGAGGTCAGAGAGATGTTTGGACTTTCGGCGCAGCTAGCAATCCATGCTATTAGACGGGTTTCGGGCAACAGAAAAACAGCTAAAAAAGATGGGAAGCCTGTTAACAAATTTGCTCCTACTAGCGTCACTTACGATACCCGTATCTTTTCTTTTAGGGAAAAAGATTGGACAGTAAGTTTGACTACTACTGGTGGTAGGGAGCGGTTTGCACTGGCTATCGGGAACTACCAACTTGGATTATTGAAAGGTCAAAACCCCAAGACTGCTACTTTGTGCAAACGCAAAAATGGCAGTTACTATCTTAATATTCAGCTTGAATCTCAGCCAGCAGAGCCTCCCCCCAGCAATCAAGTTTTGGGCTGTGATTTGGGTAGGACTGATATTGCAGTTACTTCTGATGGAGATACATTTAGCGGTAAACAAATTACCAAAGTTAGAAATCATTATGCCAAGTTGAGAGCAAATATCCAGCGAAAAGCCACGAAAGGCACACGCAGCTCTCGGCGTAGATGTCGAGAATTGTTGCAACGGTTGTCGGGCAAGGAAAAACGCTTTCAGACCTTAGTAAATCACACTATCAGTCACCGTGTCGTAACGAAGGCTAAAAACAAAAATCAAGTTATTGCTTTGGAAGATTTGACGGGAATCAGGGAGCGCACAAATCAGCAGCCACGCTCAAAAAAAGAGCGGAGACGATTCAATAGCTGGGCCTTCTTTCAGTTGCGCCAATTCCTGATCTACAAAGCTATAAAGCATAGCGTAAAGATTTTGTTTGTGGAGCCTAGATACACTAGCCAAATGTGCCACAAATGCAATCATATTCACCCTGTAAAGGGTGAATCTTATAGAAACGGCAAAAAGTTTGCTTGTGGTCATTGTGGATGGAAAGGTGATGCCGACTTAAACGGCAGTAAGAATATTGCTGCTATTGGGGCTTTCGTAAATAAGCCCGAAGGTTCGAGATTGTTTTGCAATGTGCAAGATCATTTCAGGGCTATTGAAAGCCCACACTGTACCTGTACTCAGGGAGCGTGCTGGGTAATTTACTTAAAGAATTGGAAATGACGGATGAAGCTCCAGGTTTGGAGCACGGGCCTACAGTTGCATTCTTTTGGGAACTTGTCTAAAATACCGAACAATCATCAGGAAATCCTCTAAATATCAAAGTTTGGGGGAAACTTTCTTGAGTACCTATAGACCATTGGTGTCAACAATCGCCTAAAACCCTTTGTCTCTATCGTTTTTTGCCTAGTCTCGCTGCCCTCTTGCGCCCCGGAATAGTCGCGGGAGACAACAGAGCACTCCAGTCCCCTCCGACTATTCCGGCGGCGCCGGCGCGATATATGCCTAATCGTCAAACAGCAACCGGGCACTAGATTTGGTCTTAAATTGACACTAATGCCTATAGACATATCCCCATCAAAAATGATATCAATGATGGGTGACACCCTCTAAGGGTATCGTCCGAGAGAGCAAATCAGGGGAAAACAGCATTTTTGGTCTAAAACAGAATTTTTCAAACTTGACAGCTATGGAGGAAATCCCAAACCGTGCAAACTAAGCCAGTTCAGCAAAAAAGTCAGGGACTGGGAAGGTACGTTGACGGGACTTTCCCGATGGCCCAACAACCCGCAGAGGCAGCCGTGTCCGAGAGTAAAGAGCGATTTCGGCGGTTTGTGGAGCGCTCCGCCGAGGCCGTGGCAATGGTAGATTGTGAAATGCGCTATCTGTCGGTTTCTCGTCGCTGGGAAACAGATTGGGGGTTGGGCGACGGCGAGGCGATCGGTCGATCCCATTGGGAACTGTTCCCGAATCTCCCGGAATATTGGGAGCAAAATGCCCAGGCTTGTTTGACGGGAGTTTTGGAATACAGCGAGTTTGTGGCAGGGCGATCGCTCGCATCTGTATCAGGAAAAAGCGCAAGCGGCTCTGTCAGCGAGTCGGTAAGATGGGTATTTCAGCCTTGGACAAATAGCGAAGGTGCGATCGGCGGTTTGATTTTGTTTGCATCTAAGATAGGTGAGGCTCCCGGTCAAACAAATTGCTATAATAAATTTCAGTCCGAGGTCAAAAGCAAGCAGTTAGAAACAATACCACAACTAACTCAAATTGCCCTCGAAAATGCTGCTGATACAATCTTTTTTAGTACCTCCGACGGTCAAATTTGCTACGCGAACAAAGCCGCTTGCCATCTTTTCGGCTACTCGGAATCGGAACTGCTAAACATGAGGGTTAGCGACATCGATTCGCAGTTGCCAGCATCGGATTGGCGAGAACACTGGGCTCAACTCAAGCAGCAAACCAACCTCACTTTTGAAACCAGTTACAAAACCAAAGAGGGCGCCAGTTTTTCCGTCGAAGTTAAAGTCAATTATTTAGTATACGGCGGCTGCGAATACCGCTGCGCGATCGCCCGCGACATTTCCGCTCGCCTCGCAGCAGAATCAGCGCTCGTACAGGCAAAAGAGCAACTTCAAGCCGTTTTAGACGCCGTGCCCGGATTAGTTTCTTGGGTAAGTTCCGATTTGCGCTACTTGGGAGTAAACCGACATTTAGCTAGCGCTTATAAAATGCCGTCCGAACTATTTATCGGTCAAAAAGTAGGTTTTTTAGATACAAGTCCCACATTTAACGATTTAGTATACGATTTCTTTGCCAACCATAAAAAGAAGACATCTCAAGAAGTAACAGCGAGCATCAGAGGAGAAAATAAAACTTATCTAATAGTGGCTCAAAAATACCATAACAATACGGCGGCGGTATTTGTGGGATTGGATATTACAGACAGCAAACAGTCTCTTTTAGCTTTGCAAGAATCAGAAGAACGCCTGCGACAACAAGCGGCTAAATTAGAGCAGACGCTGTTGATTTTGCAGCAAACTCAAACTCAACTGATTCAAACAGAAAAAATGTCATCTCTGGGGCAGTTGGTAGCAGGAATAGCGCACGAAATTAACAATCCAGTTAGTTTTATTTCCGGCAATGTCAGCCACGCCACGGGCTACATTCAAGAACTGCTGCGAACGATCGACCTTTACCAAAAGTATTATCCCCATCCCGTGCCGGAAATTCAAGATTTGATAGAAGAATTAGACTTAGACTTCATCAAAAAAGACTTGCCAAAACTGCTAAATTCAATGAAAGTCGGTTCCGAAAGGATTCGCGATGTCGTGCGATCGCTCCGCTTGTTCTCGCGTACCGACGAAGCCCAAATGAAGCCGGCTGATATCCACGAAGGTTTGGACAGCACTTTGCTGATATTGCAAAATCGCCTGCAAGCTAAAGGGGGACGGCCGGGGATTTCTCTAGTTAAAGAGTACGGAGATTTGCCGCGAGTTCACTGCTATCCGGGGCACTTAAACCAAGTGTTCATGCACTTGTTGACAAATGCGATCGACGCTTTGGAAGAAGGGGGGAGAAATGCCGAAAATTATGGTAAAATTCAAAATCAGTCTTACTTGTCTTCAGCCCCGTCGAGCTCGGAAATATTCAATCCCGAAATTCGGATTCGGACCTCCGTGGTAGGGGAAAACGAAGTTGCGATCGCCATTAGTGACAACGGCCCTGGCATGACTGAAGAAGTCCTCGACTGCATCTTTGACCCTTTGTTTACCACTAAATGTCCAGATACGAGCACAGGTTTGGGTCTAGCAATATCCCAGCATTTAGTAGTAGAAAAGCACGGCGGTAAGTTGCACTGTGTTTCGCGTCCGGGAGAGGGAACTGAGTTGATAATTAAAATTGCGATCGGCAACGATTAATGAGCGATTTATAACAGGCAAATAATATGGTAATCGAGTGGCTAAAATTTCAAGTACCTCCCGAAAAGTGGGAGGCATTTATTCAGCGAGATGAAGAAGTTTGGACGGCAGGATTGAGAAGTTTACCCGGTTTTTTGGGCAAGGAAACTTGGGTAGATCCGGTACAAAATGAGGTGGTGATACTGATTCGCTGGCAAACTAGAGAGTTGTGGAAGTCGGTGTCGCAAAGCACCATAGATGAGCTGGATGGCAAAATGGGCGATTTGCAAATTGCGATCTCCGAAAGTCGCGAATATCAAGTTCGCAAGTTTTTGCATTAGTTAGTAGTCCTTAGTTAGGAGTTAGGAATCAAGCGTCCAATCTTCGATCAAAAGTCCAGGAACTTGACAAAAGTCTCGTTGGTTGCGAGTGATCACCGTAGCACCGACGGATAAAGCAATGGCTGCAATCCGCATATCTTTTTGCAGGCGATTTTTCCGCAGGGGCGGGTGATCCTTTAACAGTTTCTTGAGACAAGTATCAGCTTCCGGTGTAAAGTCCAGTACCTCAATAGTTTGGAGATATTTTACAGTTGTCCAAAGTTTAGAATATAGTCCCGGTAAGTTATGCACCAGGGACGGATCGTTAATCCTGCCAACCCAGCCATTGAAGAGTTCTTGAACTGTGACAATAGTGACAGCAACCTGATGCTTTTTCGCGTTAGCGGTGACATGGGGATGATTTTAGAGAATCAGTGAAATGCAATCCGTATCCAGAATAAATCGAGACACAAAAAGCCACCTCTACAGGTAATAGGAAGGATCGACTTCTGACTCATCATCTGAGGTTCGTTCGGCGCGAATTGATTCCATAATTGCCACAAAATCGGAATCGTCTTTAAAGACACCTGCAAATTTCATCCAGGTTGGTTCTGAAGCCTGAATCGGCACGTTCCATGAAATCGCTTCAATATTTTTGAGCCGTTCTAAAAAGGTAGCTTGAATTTGTGCGATCGCCGCTTCTCGTGTTTCTGCTTTCACTTGGCAGTCAGGAAACTCTCTGACAGATGCCGCAACTTCCCCGGATGTGAGTGATTCTAGCAGCAGCGTCACCTTGAGGTTGGTGAAGGGTTCGGACTGCGGTAACTCTAGGTTGATCATGTTAATTTTTGAAAGATTAATTATGAGTTTACTTTTATTGTACCGCAGACATCGATTTGGTATTTGGTGTGAAGGGCGATCGTTATTGGTACAATCATTGCAGTGTTTGGTATTTGCTGTTAGAGGCGATCGCACCACCCCTTGCTTTCCACCTATGCAACCACAGATAACCTGGAAACTTTCGGATCTGATTTGTTGTGCTCTATGCGCTACCTAGACAGTGACAGACTTGGCAATTTTTGCCAGCAATCGCAACGCTTCATTGACAGAAGCTGAGTCTCGAAATATTTCTGCTACATCTGGATCGAGAATCACAACATTACTTGATTTCATATAGGCTTCATAGTATTTGCCACGGACACCACCTGAAAAATCGTATTCAGGTCTCATCTCGTCATTAATTGTTACTTCAGGTTCCTGACTCATAGCTTTTTCTCTCTTGTCGGGTGGCTAAACGGGCGCTGATTAAACGCACTTCACCTTCTCGTTCTGTATGGGACACAACAAAAAGGCGCTGTAAATTTGACTGACCGATAGTTAAAAGACGGAACTCACCTACAGAGTGGTTAGGGTCAGAAATTGTAATAGCCAGTGGATCTCCGAAGACAGTGACAGCTTCTTCAAAAGACACACCATGCTTTTTGGCATTACTAATCGCTTTGTTTGAGTCCCACTGAAACTTCATAGATATATTCTACTCTCAAGCAGAAGAGGGAGGTTGGCAATTGCCTAGCTTACTGCTGTATTTTACTATTTAGGGCCAAATGGCGAAAATCAAAAATGTCTATGTGACTGACTTCTAGGAACTCATAGACTCTGAGGAATGTTGAACTGCTGCTGTAGCGCTGTCATGGCTTTCTCGACTGGGATTCCTTCACCTCGATCGAAGCTTTCGAGTCCTTTGCGAATGCCGATGATAGCTTCGAGGTAGTCGATTCGTTCTAGCAGTTGTTCGTAGGTATTAAGTTGGGGGTTGGGAGTGGATTTTAGCGATCGTACCAAACTGAGAAGATCCGCAAGCAGTTCGTCAGGGGTGCTATCTATTTCTTGGATGAGGAGTTCTTTGATGGTCATCGCGGCATCTCACGAGGATTGATACTTTGAGTATAACGAGTGTCGATCGCTATGAGTTTTGATGGGCGATCGCACTCCGTACAATCATCGCAGTGTTGGGTATTTGGTGTTAGGGGCGATCGCACTTTCATTTTAGGCGATCGCTCATCAGAAAGAAGAAAGGGCGATCGCTATCTATGCAAGCATTGCACTGTTTAGTATTTGCTTTGGTGAACAGTTTTAAGGTAAACTAGAATTGCTCAAAGTTTCTGGAGTCTGACATGGAAACAATGAAACTGATCTCGCATATTGGAAGCGATGGCATATTGCTTCTCCAAATGCCCACTGAGTTTAAAGATACTTCTGTTGAAGTGGTAGTAGTTGTACAGAGTATACCATCAGAGGAAATTCAACCGAAGTATAACGCTTGGGGAAAACTGACTACTAAAAAATCAATTCAAGCAGCAATTGCGAGAATGGTACAACTGCGGCAAGAAATTGCCTTGGATAAAAGCTCAATCCGTTCCATGATTGAAGAAGGGCGCAGGTTTTAATGCAGTTTGTATTGGATTGTTCTGTAGCTATTAGTTGGTGCTTCGTCGATGAAGAGAACGATTATGCCAATGCTATACTCGCGATGATGCCAGATTGCGAAGCATTTGTACCAGGCATTTGGTCGCTAGAAGTTGCTAATACTCTCCTGGTTGCCTAGCGACGCAACCGCATGACAACCGAGCAATCTGAGATAGCTATTACTTTGTTACAATCACTTTTAATTCAGGTGGACGAAGCTACGGATAGCAGCGCACTCTCCTCAACTATAGTATTAGGAAGACAAGAACGTTTAGCTGCTTATGATGCAGCTTATGAGAGAGTTAGCACTACGATTGGAATTGCCGATCGCAACTCTTGATAATCGCTTGGCGGAAGCGGCAACTCGCTGCGGTGTGGGGTTGGTAGCTGTTGGTGGAGAAATGCCAGAGACGGGGCGATGATTATTATGCGATCGGTTATCAGAAACAACAAAGGGCGATCGGTCTTGATGCGTGTTCGGGCGATCGCGCTTCCACGTTGATCTAAACTGGAAGCTTGGTCTTGAGGTGTACAAGGTCTTCAAGCTGTTCACGAAAGACTCTAACTCGCTCAAACAAGGTTTTTCCAGTGTCTACTAAAGCTTTGGGAGGGGCACTGACTTCTAGATTGGCGATACGCCCCTTAATTGCCATCCGAGCATAGAAAAAACGCCATCTTTGCCTGTTAATCTGCACCACAAACCAGAGCAAATCGTTGAGGCTCATCTTGTACTTGGGCAACAAAACCCGAACTGAACTGCCACCGTTGCCCCTTGCCATAAATGACCAGGGCTGTAACGCTGCTTTGCCAAAAGCAGTAATCGTGATGCCGCCTTGCTCAAACACCTCCTCTGGAACAGGATCAATCAAGCTGATAATGCTGTTGGTCGAGTCACCACTACTTATATAGGGAATCGCGCCTTCAATGTAATTTTTTTCACCTATCGAGCGTCCATTCTTAATGTCGAAGTATTTGGAAAGTGTTCCATGAGTTCCATAAGGTAATTCATTACCGTCATCCTCTTCATCTGCAACCCCAAAATCTTCAAGAACAACATCAGCCAAGTCGGGCATCAAAGTCACCGCTTCAAAGATGCCGCGCATAGCTTCACTTCGTAAACGTTCAAATTCGCGTTCTGAGAGTTTAGGTTGAGGTAGCCATTGTTGTGGACTCCACTCGATATTGCTCATGGGAGAATGTCACATCCTTCTACGACTGTGACTAATTCAGAAATCACCGTTTGACCTTTCATAAAAACATGAAATTGGTTGACAATCTCATCAATCTGATTGCCTGCTCGTTCCACACGCTTACCCTTAAGCTTTTCATATCCATCATTCCAAATTCGCGCCATGAATATTTTGTCAGTTGAGGCAAGAGGTACATGAGCTTCAGCAACCATGATCGAGGTTGGTGCAGCAGTCGGGTAAAATAAGTCTTCAGGAAGGCTAATCATGGCGAGGAGTTTATGTTTGAGCAGAAAACGTTGTCGCCATGCGTTGTGATCCATATCGGCGAAAATTCCAGCATATACAACTACAGTCAATAATCCACCTGGTTCTAGTGCATCCATTGCTCGGTCAACAAATAGATACTCCGGCTCCTCGTCTTGGGAAAACGGCGGGTTTAGAAACGCTCTAGTGCATCTATGATTTACAATCGAGAATATATTTTCGTCAAAGCAGCTTTCGTTATAAATATGACTTTTACCATCTCCTCGAAAGAACATATTGAGCATCGAAAGCGCCCAAACAGTCGGATTAGTATCAAAACCAATAATTGAATCTTTGACCTTCTCAATTTCTGCAGCACTACGAGCTTGTTGCATCATGGCATCAAATGCAGCAACGAGAAAACCGCCTGTACCCGCAGCAATATCAATAATCCGATCTCGTACACTAACTCCAACTAATTCGGCACACATCCGCGTAATATGTCGTGGTGTGAAAACAATTCCCAGGGCATTGTTATCATAGCCATAACGCAAAAATGCTTCATAGAACATTCCCAAAAAATCAGCATCCGTTTGTATGACTGAGCGAACATTGAGGCGTTTTAGTGTATTGACCACTCGACCAATATAAGGAGAAAGGCGATTAAAATCTGCCCCTGATAAACGAAGAGCATCTTTGAGTCGTTGTTTATTTTGATCTGGTAATTTGTGTGCGCCCTTAATAGCACTTTCAGCTAGTGTATTAACTGATGATAACGCATTAGTAGGAGTTGTATCAATTTGTCCCTGGTACATTGCCAAAACTAAAGCACCAATCACTTTAGGACGAAGTGGAGCTTCTATTTTCGCAGTGCGTAGAATACGACTTGTTTCAATTGCTGCATCAACAAACTCAGCTTGTGATGGTACACTAACTTTTGTTGAGCCATTATCTGTTTTCAGCGCAATTTCAATTTCTGCTTTGGTTGGAAAAGTAGTTAGGGCGAAGCCATGTGAAGTGAGAGAAATCCATCCCTGATGAGTCAAAAAAGAAACACTTATCTCAAACCCTTTATCTTCTTCTCCCGCAGCACCAACCGCTACTTTGATACTGTATTTACCTGTTGCATTGATTTTTTCAGCGTAATCCTCTGCTTCCTTTTGTGCTTGTTTTAGTTTACCTGCTTCGTTTTTTGCCTCGATAATAATCGTGGGATCACTTACCAAACAGAAAAGAAAGTCCGGGCGTTCGCCTTGAAGACCAATATTATGGAAATAAGCCTCGATTTCTTGCTCCTCTAAAACATCTCCTCCGCTACTAACGTGACGCAGATCCCAACCACGACGTTCAGCTTCACGCCGAACATAATAACGACAACGATTTTCCGATCTTCGATTTTGTTTTGGAGCCATGCACTGTTAACAAGCTAACTATTAATGAGAACGCAACTGCGCTCTCACACACTGTTACAAGGTATAAAACTGCAAGCGTTAAATATCTCAATTTACGCTTTAATACTTCTCCTATTTTCCTTGGGAATCAAAGCTTTGTCTAGCCAAAAATGCTGGATTTTGTTGGCAATGTTGTTAGCTACTCCAACTCGCCCCATGTAAAAAATGTTAGAATATGCCAGAAAATGTTGGAAAATGTTAGGTATAATACGGAAAATCACAACATCCACGATATTGCATGAATCTTAAGGAAGTGTTACAAATGGCTGACGAGATGGTATTTGCCAAAACTGGTCAGCACCTCGATAACTTACAAGAGGCCATTCTGCGAGGAACCATGCAAGGTGATAAATATACCAAAATTGCCGAGGATATTCACTTTAACGAGAGTTATGTTAGGCAAGCTGGTTCGCAATTATGGCAGATACTTTCAGCAGAGTTGGGGGAAGATGTTAGTAAATCAAATTTACGCTCGGCAATGGAGAGATTGCAAATATCCATATTTTCCAAAAATTTTGCACTACAACAAGACTGCGTACAAATAAGTTGTTGCGTTAATTCTTATGGAGAAGGAAGACACCCGCCAAATACCCCAAACTCCAACCCACCAAATCAGGAAACATCTAATTCAAAACAAACTAAAACTCTACATCAAGATTTAAGCGAAATGCCGGAGTTGGGTAATTTCTTCGATCGCACCCCCTCTCTTAACACCCTCACAACCTGGATTCTACAACAAAACTGCCGCCTCATCACCCTCACTGGTATCAGCGGCATCGGCAAAACATCCCTAGCAGTACAACTCGTACAACAAATAAAAGACGAGTTTGAGTACGCAGTTTGGTGCACCCTAGACGAATTCCCCACCATCGATAAATTTCAATCTAACCTAACACAGCTTTTTTCCCAGTCAGAAAACCCTGATTCATCCCCAACAAACCACAAACGCTTACCGCTGATTAAGTATTTACAAAACCATCGCTGTTTAGTAGTCTTGGATGACGTTCACAACCTTTTCTGTAGCGGCGAATTGGCAGGAAAGTATAAACCACACTACGAAGAATATCGCTCCCTATTCAAACAAATAGAAAAATTATCCCATCAAAGTTGCTTTCTGCTAGTCGGTTGGGAACCACCGAAAGAAGTTCCTCAACTCACAAGTGAAAATACTCCCATTCGTACTTTACAACTCACTGGTTTAGACACCGCGGCCGCACGAGAAATTCTCAGAGATAAAGGATTAGTAGAAAGCGATAACTGCGAAGCACTCATTCACCGCTACCAAGGCAACCCGTTATGGTTAAAAAGCGTGGCGACTTTGATTCAAGAGTTGGGAATCGGTGCGAGTGAGGTATTAATAGATGATACCATATTGTTACCCGAAGATTTGAAAGATGTTTTACAGCAGCAGTACGATCGCACTTCCGAACTCGAAAAACAAGTCATGTCATTGTTGGCGACAGAAAACCAGCCAGTCAACTTCGCCAACTTGCTACAAAATGCACAAATATCATCATCCGATTTGTTAAACGCCTTGCAATCTCTATCGCGGCGCTGCTTGATTGAAAAAGAAGCAAGTCTTTACACTTTGTCACCTGTACTGAAGCAGTATATCAAAACTAGACGATCGCACTTAACAAACATCGACAGTGAATAAACATTTCAAACAACACCGCTTGTCAACTCTTGTTTCCTCAAATTCGGCAACAATGCCAAAACATCCAAATACCACCACCAACGCTGAGGTGTAATCTCCTCTAATTTGCGCTTCTGCATTAAATCCACAAATCTCGACAACTCCTCATAAAACTCATTTGCTTGTTCAACTAACCGTCGATCGGCATTTGCTAATAAACCTTTCTCTTCCTCACTCAGTTGAGATTCTACTTTTGCCAACTCATCTCTAAGTTGCAACATTTCTAAATGTTCAGCCCCACTCACATCAGGAAATTCAACCATTACACAATAGTTCTTTACCAAAGTATTCATAACAAATCCTTAACTAAACCTACATAAATAAACATTGAATTAGCCAGGTAGCTTTCCGGTTCCTTTGGAGGAAAAGCCGTTTCTAAAACTCCATCCAAGCCCATCATTACCAGCCCTATTGTGTTATTTACACTGCTGGTAACTGTCGGATAAAACGTTTCTCCGTAGACATACACATAAACTTTAGCATCAGCATCCCTGACAATTAAACTGATAACTCCATTATATTCTTCAAGGGTCGCATCCGGCCCTAAATGACCTAAATTAATCCTTTTGAGTAAATGAGACATTGCTTTTCCTGGTTTCCAGAAAATTCCGTCTCTCACCCGCTCAATTGCCTGCACAATCTCTAATTGCCTACCTTCATCAAAAATCAACTTTAACCTTGCCTGAAAAAAAGTTAACTGCAAACAAACATATTATAACCTATAATAGTTAACTGTTAACAGTCTGTGCTATCATAGAATACCAAACTTATTGAGTCGAGTTATATGACCACAATAACTACAGTCACAACAGCCTCAAAACTCGCTGATTACTACATCTGGTTTGCGAATGATGTAGGCTCCTATCTCAGCAACCACAAGCTACAAAAACTATTGTACTACGCCCAAGCATGGTATTTAGCCTTTGAAGATACACCGCTTTTTGATGAAGATTTTGAAGCTTGGGTGCACGGGCCGACTATCCCGGCTTTATTTTATGAATACAAAGAACAATTTGACTGGAAGCCCATTCTGAAAGAAGTCGAAAAACCCGAATTTCCCGAAGAAGTACAAGAGTTTTTAGACGAGTTATCCGACGAGTATTTCTTCCTGGACGCTTATGAGTTAGAATTGATGGTGCGCCGTGAAGACCCTTGGATTAAGGCTAGAGGGAATTTGCCAAAAGATGAACCTTCTCGTGCTATTATTACCAAGGAATTAATGAGAGAATTTTACAAAACCCGTGTCATCGAAGAAAATTAAGAAAGCAGATATACGCCGCCAGGAATCTTTATCTAGCATCAATCGTCTCGATGTAAAAATACCGGAAGGAGTTAGTTTTTCTTTCAGGTATTATCAGGATGACAAAGATAAGTTTTCAATTGGCGGTAGAGATGCTAAGTATCTAGCATCTTTACTGAGAAGGCTGCGCGATTTGTCACAATTGAACGCTCTAGAAATTATCAATAATCAAAGTAAAAGCCTGCGCTGTCATGGCATAGTTTGGAAAAATACTACTGAACCTAATGGCTTTGGGATTCCCAATGAAGATATCCTAATCAATATCCCCTACCAGTTTCAAATATCTGCTAATGAATACGGCAGGGTGCATGGCTTTTTTAGTGAAAATGTTTTTTATATTGTCTGGCTAGATCCAGACCACAATCTTTATAGTTGAAATTATGATAAATTTTGAAAAAAACACAATATTCCAGATTCCCGACAACTTCGGCGAAGTTTGAAATCTAAAAAAAGAGCGTTACTCATCAGTCATTTTCAGGACTTACGCATCAAAGCCAAAGAAACCGGGTTTTTCATCGAATCTGTGGCTGCGACAAAATATTCTCGCAAAAAACCCGGTTTCTGGGTGCCCGTGCTAAGTCCTAATTTTAAGAAAGTTTTGCATAGAGAGCTGAAATAAAATTAACGCTTAAAAAGCCTACTCCTAGTACGAGAATGATAAAGATGCCGATACTGAAAATAGACTTTAGCCGATCGCCAATTCCGGGTTTTTCTGAGTTCATTGGTCAATTTTTGCAGTAAATTTGAGAGGAGGAATTGAGAAAGAGTAGATTATACCAATGGGCGAACAAAAAGGCAACTCCCGACAACCTCCAAACGACGATCGCCCTGAGTAGGTCGCATTTTTTTAACTTTTAATCTAAAATCTAAAATCTAAAATAGTCTTAGGCATTTTTCGGTTAGCCCGGACAGCTATTGTCGATCGCCCGAACCCGATGGCCCTAACTCCTGTAAAATAGAGGGCGCGTTGGGGCGAACCTTTTAACAGCCGGAATTGGGCGCGATCGCCACAGGCTCCCAAATACATAATAATATGGCAGTCATCCTTAACTTACTCACAAAGGTAAAAATAGAAGAGTGCCAAGAAATAATCTAAAACATATAACTGAAAAAAGGATAGAAATCGATGCTCCACCCAGTCTCGCAACCTTACCCACAACGAGCAAATACTATGACCCAAAGAGCCGTGCGGAAGCCAAAACCCTCTGTTGCAAACCACTTGAGACCAAGTTTTCCTCAAAGGCACTGGCTGGAGATGGCAGAGTACGCCTCTCTGGCGGCCTCTGGTGTGGGTTCCCTGGCGGTGGCAGTGTCGGGTCAAGCTTTTTACGGGGTTGCTCCCCTAACTTTGGCTTTGTCGCTGAATGTTGCTAACCGGTATCGGTTCGAGCAGCAAGTGCGGGTGCATCAAAATTCGGAAATGGCCCAAGTCCAAAAGTCTGTCAATAAAGTCGAAAAAACGGCGGTGACGGTAATTGTTAAATTACGCAGGCAGTTGTCTGCAGATATTGCAGCGCTGCGCCAGCAAATGGCTGCACTGCCTAGGGCTGATGGCTTTGAGGAGTCAATAGACATCCAGCGGCAGTTGCTGAGTTTAGGAGAGTCGGTAGCTTCTTTGCAAGAAATCGTGGCGTCTGCTGTGCTCGATGTCCGCCAGCAGGTGAGCGAACAAGTGCAAGATTTATCGGTTGGCCAACGGGCGAATCTCCAAGCTGTGGAACAGGCTATAGAGCAACTGCAAAGTGCGACGCAAGGCTTGGCAGAAACTTCTATCAGCCGAGATGACTGGGAAGTAGTAAATACTAGATTTTTGGAAATCCAAAAAGTCATGGCCAATTTGCAAAGCCAACTGCAAGCTCCCGCACACCAATCGACGGCAGATTTGTCGATTGTCCAAGCTCAAATCCACCGTTTGGAACACGAGCAGCAAGAAGTTGTCAAACCTCACCTCAAGCGCTTAATCTCGGTTGTCAAGGAGTTGCAGCACACACCAGAGAACCGTCAGTAGTCATTAGTCATCAGTCATTAGTCCTTAGTCAGCAGTCATTAGTCATCAGTCATTAGTCAACAGTCATCAGTCAGAAGGAATACTTTTTCCATCGGACACTCAGACACTCTGTGACTCTCGCCCGATCGAGTCCTACTTTTTCGACAACTGTGTTAAAAGATTAAAAGCTAATCTGTCTAGTTCAACTGTTTTCAACCTGTTACAAGAAAATTAAATGACTGCAACCGTAACTATTGCTGATAACCCGTTACTAATCGGTCAAGGATTGCCCCCATTTGACGCGATCGAACCCGAACACGTAGTCCCCGCTGTTACCCAACTGCTGACCGAACTAGAAGCCTCGCTAGCTGACTTAGAATCGTCTGTAGAACCGACTTGGAGCGGCTTAGTAGAACCATTGCAGCGACTCGGAGAGCGTTTAAATTGGAGCTGGAGCATTGTCGGACATTTGATGGGGGTGAAAAATAGCCCGGAACTGCGATCGGCTCACGAAACAGTGCAGCCGGAAGTAGTAAAATTTTGGAGCAAGCTCAGTCAAAGCAAACCGCTTTATGAAGCTTTTAAAGCGCTGCGGGCTAGTGAAAATTGGGACAGCTTAGAGTCAGCTCAAAAGCGAATTGTCGAAGCCGCTCTCCGAGACGCCCAACTCTCCGGCGTCGGTTTAGAAGGCGAGCAAAAAGAGCGTTTTAATGCCATTCAATTAGAATTGGCCGAAATTACTACCCAATTTTCCAATCACGTCCTCGACGCTACCAAAGCATTCAGCATCACCCTCACAAACAAAGACGAAATTGACGGTTTGCCGCCGAGTTTGTTGAGTTTAGCAGCTCAAGCCGCTCGCAGCGCCGGCGAAGAAAATGCGGATGCCGAAAACGGCCCTTGGCGGATTACTTTAGACTTTCCGAGTTACGGCCCTTTCATGCAGCACAGCACCCGCCGCGAGTTGCGCGAAAAGTTGTACAAAGCTTTTATCGGCAGAGCAAGTAGCGGAGAATTGAATAACTGGCCGTTAACCGATCGCATTTTAGCTTTGCGCCAGGAAAAAGCTGCTTTGCTGGGGTTTAGCAGTTATGCCGAATTGAGTCTGGCGAGCAAAATGGCTCCCGACGTTACAGCAGTGGAAGCTTTGTTAGAAGAATTGCGCTTAGCTAGTTACAGTGCTGCTGTCAAAGATTTAGAAGATTTGAAAGCTTTTGCTGCCGAAAAAGGCGCGCCGGAAGCTGGGGATTTGAAGCACTGGGATGTAGGTTTTTGGTCGGAACGGCGCAGGGAAGAAAAGTTTGCTTTTAGTGCCGAAGAATTGCGGCCTTATTTTGCTTTGCCACAGGTATTAGAGGGGTTATTTGGATTAGTAAAGCGGCTGTTCGGCGTGACAGTAACTGCGGCGGACGGTCAAACTCCTGTGTGGCACAAAGATGTGCGCTATTTCCAAATAGATGATGAAGCAGGAAATACGATCGCCAATTTCTATTTAGACCCCTACAGCCGCCCCGAAGAAAAGCGCGGCGGTGCTTGGATGGACGAGTGCGTGGTGCGCGCTAAATTTGTCGAAGCGGGAAAAACAACCACGCGGTTGCCGGTGGCTTATTTGGTGTGCAACCAAAGTCCTCCGGTTGACGGCAAACCGAGTTTAATGACTTTCTTGGAAGTCGAAACTTTGTTTCACGAATTCGGTCACGGTTTGCAGCATATGCTGACAACGGTAGACTATCCGGGGGCTTCGGGCATCAATAATGTTGAGTGGGATGCGGTGGAATTGCCCAGTCAATTTATGGAAAATTGGTGTTACGACCGCGCGACTTTGTTCGGGATGGCAAAGCATTACGAAACCGGGGAAACTTTGCCGGAACACTATTACCAAAAACTGCTAGCAGCGCGCCACTACATGAGCGGCACCGTCATGCTCAGGCAAGTACATTTTAGCAGCGTTGACATCGAATTGCACCACCGCTATCGATCGGGTGGCAGCGAAACTGTGGCCGATGTCCGCAACCGCATCGCTAAAACTACGACAGTTTTGCCTCCTCTGGAAGAAGACGCATTTTTGTGCGCTTTCGGACACATTTTTGCGGGTGGCTATGCGGCGGGGTATTACAGTTATAAATGGGCGGAAGTGCTCAGCGCTGATGCTTTTGCGGCGTTTGAGGAAGCGGGTTTGGAAGATGAAAGTGCGATCGCCTCTACAGGTAAGCGCTTCCGAGATACAGTGTTAGGATTGGGCGGCAGTTTGCACCCGATGAAAGTGTTTAAAACTTTCCGGGGACGCGAACCGAGCACTAAAGCTTTGTTGAGGCACAGCGGTTTAGTTGCCGCTTAATTTAAGTGTGCAATTAGTGGGGATTAATGCGGGTGAATTTATCGGCATTAATCCCAGTTTTTTGTTGAACAAGATTTAGGCATATCCTGTATGTGTAGGGTGCGGTGTGGATGAAGTCTTACCGCTATAATTCATATCAAATCCGGTAGCATCGTAATTATATCTCTCTGTTCTCTTCCTCTGTGTTCTCTGTGTCCTCTGCGGTTTAATCATTCCAATTCAACCGGAATTCATATCATGCGTCAAACCACTTTTTGCCTAACTTGTGCTGAATTCAAAATGTTTGTAGTAAAAACTAAAAGGTTCAGATTTTTATACTAATTCCCCCCATTCTTGCTAGCTATAATCCTGCTATCATCTGTAGGGAAACGGCAATGCCGTGTCCGGCGCGGGACTCGACAAAATTTCATAATAGTTATAAAATTGAGAATTCTAGCAACACTTTTTTATTGGTATTAATAGGACTAAAGTCCTCACTACAAACCAATTTTATTGTAGAAAATCATGCAATAAACATCTGTAGTTTG
Organism: Microcoleus sp. T3_D1; assembly: GCF_036700405.1. Taxonomy (NCBI): domain Bacteria; kingdom Bacillati; phylum Cyanobacteriota; class Cyanophyceae; order Oscillatoriales; family Microcoleaceae; genus Microcoleus; species Microcoleus sp. T3_D1. The sequence goes on along the minus strand of NZ_JAUBOV010000071.1, from coordinate 4,071 downwards.
GCACATCATCCCCAATATTTTTGTGGAAAATCGGGCAAAAAGTGCGTTAGCGAAGCCCTCGAAGAGGATCGCCAGCAGCTTTTAGTTTAGGTTTAATGCTCATCAAACTAGCATTTGTGAATATTTGTTGTCATTGATCACTGATTATACTTAACTTTCCCTCTCCCTGAAATTAACTTTATATTTCGCAACATTGACGGACTCTTTTCTCGATACAGCTAATGCTTTTATTTGCAACTAAAAATCGACGCTTTTACCAAATCTTTAAGATAGAGCTACAACAGCGAGTCTTTTTTGAATTTTTGATAAAGAACGGCGTACTGGGTGTCAAAAGGGTAAAAATTTTAGGTAGAAACTAAAAAACTTAGTTGAGATTAATTTGAGGATTATCAGAAAAAATCGTTGTATATTATATGATAAAAAGTAAGGATTGATAGTTAGTCGTTCACCCATAGATTAAGATTTTCATGGATATTCAATTAATTAATATCGGTTTTGGTAACATTGTGTCTGCTAATCGAGTGATTGCCATTGTCAGTCCAGAGTCAGCGCCAATTAAGCGGATTATTACTGATGCGCGGGAGCGGGGACAACTGGTTGACGCTACTTACGGGCGCCGCACGAGAGCGGTAATTATTACAGATTCGAGTCACGTCATCCTCTCGGCGATTCAGCCGGAAACGGTTGCTAATCGTTTTGTGGTGAGCAAAGACGGTCAAAGTCGGGATGATTGAGGTTTGTCAGTTGCAATTTGAGCGCTTACAGTCTAAAGTAAGCGAAAACTTGAATTGTTACAGGTTATCTATTCTAAAAATGAAATCTGGTAAATTAATTGTTCTGACGGGGCCTAGCGGTGTGGGGAAAGGCACCTTAGTACGATCGCTCCTCAATCGCCATTCCGAATTATATCTTTCGGTATCGGTGACAACTCGATCGCCCCGTGAGGGAGAAATTGAGGGACAGCACTACTATTTTGTCAGCCGCAGCCGCTTTGAACAAATGGTTGAGGCTGGAGAGTTGGCGGAATGGGCCGAGTTTGCCGGTAATTTTTACGGTACTCCTTATTTTGGTCTCAAGCAAGGAATTGGTGAGGGAAAATGGGTATTGCTCGAAATTGAGCTCGAAGGGGCTAGGCAAATTAGAAATAAGTTTCCAGAGGCGCTGCGAATTTTTATTTTACCTCCTTCTTGGGAAGAATTGGAGCGGCGGCTGCGGAGTCGGGGTCAAGATTCCGAAAGTGCGATCGCCCGTCGGTTGCTGCGGGCTAAAGAGGAAATTGAAGCTGCGGGGGAATTCGATTTCCAAGTTGTTAATGACGATTTGGAAGTTGCTTTGAAAAAGCTAGAATCAATACTTAATTTGGAGTAATTTTTAGGTGGGGATGAGTGAATTTTGAAGTTTTATTGAGACTAATGCCCAACAGCACGACACGGAAGTCACGGATACACTGATAGTTGTTTTTTCTTCTCACTTCTGAATCACCATTAAGAATTAATCCGTGTATCCGTGTCAAAATCAGTGTCGTGCATTCCTTGTTCCTTCAATCTTACCCATTTCTCCGTTCTGGCTAAAACTTCGCTACTTTGTTTGATAGCAACACAAACTTTTAAATTCAATTCCAGAATATTCAATGAAGGCGAAATTTTTCTCAATGGTTCAATTTCGCGAGCAGAACAGCCCAACATTTCCATATAAGCTAGCGTCCAGCCAATAGCTGCAATGTCCCCTACATTGCCTTCTCCGGCGCAAAGGTAACAATCCAATTCGCCCTCCGGCCGACACTCAGGACAAACCCAATTGCCCAGTTGTGAATGGAGCAGATTTGTGCGGGAGGCGGCTGCAATTGTTAATGCTTTAATATGATTTTGAACTACTTGTTTAAAACCTCGGTTTTGGTCGCTGCGGTGGTCGGAATTACCGTGCGATCGCCCGATTGCTACTGCTTCCTGTTGTGGCGAAGCAAGAGAGGCTGTTTGGTTCTCCCTGGTTATTCTAGATTCGCCTAGGTTCGCAGTTAGCTGAATACCATAGTCTTTCGACTCTTCAGTCTGAGAGTGGTTGAGTGCGCTGGAGGAATCGGGTTCGGAAGTTGTGAAGGATTGTTCTATGCGATCGGCAAAATCTTGCATTGAGAGGTGATGTTCGATCGCCAAAGACCAAGTTCTTTTATGTCGGAGGTCGCCATATTTTCTGGCTTCTTCCTCAGTAATGCCGATCGCCGCAGCCTCTTGGCGCAGCACATTCATCGAAGTCATTGTATCTGATATCATTAGTTTGTTTGCAGTTAAAATTACGATCGCCCGTTCAGCCTACAAATAAATTACCTTAGATATACTACAATAGTCCGGACTATTTTGATATCCTAATCGGAAACCCTTGATTTTCCGTTATGAAGGAGATTGCATAATCGCCCTGAAACCCTTATTTTACGGTTGGCAATCACACACTGTCCGAAGTATTGATAGTAGCCTAAATCTAAAATCTAAAATCTAAAATCTAAAATTGGATGACTTCAATTCTTCCCGATACAGCTTTATCTGTTGCCGGACTAACATCATACCTGCAAGACTTGTTGCAGGGCGATCGCTATTTGCGATCGGTTTGGCTGACAGGCGAGGTGACTAACGTTTCGCCATACCCGACAGCCTGCTATTTTACTCTGTCCGATCCTGACAAAAGTGCTGCGATTCGCTGCGTGGCTTGGAACAATCAGGGGCAAAAATTGGTGCAAATCCCAGTAAAAGGGGAACAGTTGCTCGTTTTGGGAAGCATCCGGGTTTACAACAAGCGTGGTGAGTACCAGTTGACTGTTGTGCAATCGCTACCGGCTGGGGAAGGATTGCAGGCTTTGCGGTTGCAGCAATTGCGATCGCGCTTGGATGCTGAGGGTTTCTTCGATCCCGCCAGAAAGCGCCCGATTCCGGCACACCCGCAAATTGTCGCCGTTGTAGCTTCCGATAGCAGCGCTGCTTGGGGAGACATTCAGCGGACTCTAGCCCAAAGATATCCGGGTTTGCGGGTGTTGCTGTCGCACACAAAGGTGGAGGGAGAATCGGCTGTTGCGGAAATTGTCAGGGCGATCGCCCGTGTAGAATGGGACGGTAGGGCTGAGGTGATAATTTTAGCCCGTGGCGGCGGTTCTGCGGATAGTTTGGCTTGTTTTAATGATGAGAGAGTTGTCAGGGCGATCGCGAATTGTGCGATTCCAATTATTACAGGCATCGGGCACGAAAGAGACGAATCTCTCGCCGATTTAGTAGCCGATAAACGAGCCCACACTCCGACTGCAGCGGCCGCTCAAGCTGTACCAATTTTAGCAGATCTTTACTTTGAACACAAGCAGCGAATGGTCAATTTAGCAAACGCTGTGCGGGCAAGATTTCAGACAGAAGAAGAGCATTTGCAACTGTTACAAAATCGATTAAAACGTTTGCCTGCGACATCCCGAACTTTGCGGCAAGCAACTGGTAAACTGGAAGTATTGCAAGAAAAGTTATCCGCCCTGAATCCGGCGGCGGTATTGCAAAGGGGTTATGCGGCGGTAATCCAAAGTGACGGTACGATCGTCCGCACAACTGACGGTTTGGAATTGGGAGAGGAATTGACTGTGAGGTTGAGTCGGGGCCGGCTGAAAGTTAAGATTGTAGAAGTATTGGATGCGGAAGACAAGTTATGATTGATTCGCAGTTGCGCCAGTCTGACTGGAATTATGAGGAAACGGTCGATCGAATTGAAGCGATTATCGATCGGGTGGAATCGGGAGAGTTGCCTCTAGAGGAGGTTTTCGAGCAGTTTGGGGTGGCTGTGGAGTGTTTGCAGGAGTGCGAAAGCTTTTTGGCGCGGGGGAAGGAACAGATGGATTTGTCGATCGAGCTTTTGGCGGCAGAACCAGATTTTTAAGCGCAGGTGAACGGGGATTAACGCGGATAAATGTAGGTGAAATAGCAGGTGAAACCGAAAGTCCGACAGGGAATTAATTCCCTGTCTCATAGCGAAAGTCCTCCTAAGAAACTCAATCTAACTGCGGAGTTTTAGCAACTAGCTCAAACCCAAAAGACTCCGCAGTTTTCG